>NZ_DAIOEU010000002.1:0-238548 GCF_036746095.1 Dyella sp. | reverse complement strand
ACTGGCAGCATGATCACTTAAACCAAACAGCCTCCACGAAAACCGGGGCGGTTCATTGAGGGGAAGCAAGCTTGAGACGCCCACCATCGTCAACAAACTTTCTTACTTGCGCGGATTCTTTGATTGGGCCAAAGCTCGTGGGTACTACCCATCATTTTCAAAAGACGAGAACCCTGCCGCTGGACAAGTGGTGTATGGGGTTCGAGAAAAACGCCAGCGCCGTCCATTGGGCTTTAAACCTTTTCCAAAGAGCAGGTTCACGCCTTGTATGACTCCAAGGCGATGGAAAAGGGGTTGAGTGAATCGGCTCGCTGGGGCGCTTGGATTGGTCTTTACACAGGCGCGCGAGTTGCGGAAGTTGGTCAGCTCACTTTGGCTGACTTCGTGGAAGTAGATGGGATTCCATGTATCCGCATCACAGATGAAGCGGAAGGTCAGTCCGTCAAATCTGACGTCAGTATTAGAACGATTCCCGTGCATCCTGCATTGATAAAACTGGGTCTTCTCAAACGGGTTGATGCCTTGCGTAAAGCAGGGGAGACGCCTCTGTTTCCAAGCGTCAAAACAGACGGTGTCAATGGTATGGGGAACTGGCTATCGAAGGCTTTTAGCCGTCATGTCTTAGCGACCGTTGGAAAACCTGAGAAGGGAAAGTTCGGTTTTCACAGCCTCAGGAAGTCTGTTGTTCAAGGGCTACAGACTTTGGGCGTACCCTCCGAAGTACGAGCGGCGTATGTCGGGCATGAGCTGGATGATGAGCATCATGCTTCTTACAGCAGGGCACCAACCATGAAAGAACTGTTGGAAGCGGTGAAGAAGTTGGATTGGGGGTATAGATGACGACCGAAGAGCATCCCATTTATCGTAACGCCATCAATGCAATCCAGATTGCAGTTGAGGACTTCAACGAAGGTACTCCGCAGCGAATTGCATCCGCAGTGCGTAGTCTTACATCGGGAATCCTTCTTCTATGTAAGGAAAAGTTGCGTCGAATTTCCCCAGAAGACGAGATTCTTATCTGGAAGAACGTGAAACCGTCCAAGGGCAAAGACGGTTCTGTGCAATTCGAGAAGATTGGGAAGGCAACTGTAGATGTTCAGGAAATCATGGAGAGATTCAAATCGTTCGGGGTTCGCTATGACGCTAAGACTCTTAAGGGCGTCGCGGACGTTAGAAATGCTGTAGAGCATCATTATGTGGAAGATGTTGCCCAGATCCGTGGAGCTTTCGTTGACGGTCTGAGATTTCTATCACAGTTCATGCCTGAAAACTTGGGGGTGAACCCAAAAGATGCATTGGGTGAGCCCGTTTGGGACGCGCTAATTCGGCAAAGAGAGATCGAAGATGCGCTGAAAGAACAATGCCAGACAACCTATGCAAGTATGAGTTGGCCTCCTCTACTCAAGGAAATTATTGAGAAGGTTGGGTGTCCAGAGTGTGGTTCTCCGTTGGTTAAACAGGTTGACTCATCCAACAAAGACGCTCCATCAGCCATTTGGGAGTGCACCGCATGTGGCCACAAAGAGGATGCGCAGGAATGGGTGGGGAAAGTTGTTCCCGAGCATTATGGGGCCGAGATCCACTTGGCGATTAAAGATGGCGACACATCGCCAGTAGATGTCTGCCCCGAATGTGGGGAGGAGGCGTTCGTCCACGAGGTATCTCAATGCCTGGCGTGTGGTCTTGAAGTTGGGAGTGCGGGGAAATGTTCTGTCTGTGGTGAAACCCTTGAACTGGAAGATTATGGGGAGTCACTTTGCTCCTACCATCGCCACGCCATGGAGAAGGATTGAGATAATTGAGTAGGTTTGAATCGTAGAGTTCGTTGGGAACGAAGTTAACTAAATTTCTTGGGGGAGCGATGGCCTCGTCAGAAATAGCTCGCATCAAAGCGAGGGCGAAGAGCAGAAAGAAAATAAATGATGTTTATGAGGATTCGCTCCGTGCGTATGTCGTCCACTACTCTTGCCAATCCTTCTACGACAATCCGAGTGGCACGTCCAAGCGTGTGACTTCCATTGCGGTAAGAAATCTTCAATCGGCTCAAACCAAGTCTTGGTCCATACACCAGTCGGCAGAGTTGGCGGGGGAGCTTGATAGCATTACTGACAACTTAGACCCTCACGAAAAGAGAATGCTTGACGGTTACTTCGCATTTCTGGAGGCACATCGGGATGCCACATTCATCCATTGGAACATGAGGGATGAAAACTTTGGCTTTGCGGCATTGGAACATCGGTTTCGTGTTCTTGGGGGGCAACCCTTTCAGCTTCTCGATGACCGAAAGCTTGACCTTGCAAGAGAGGTGGTGTCGTTATATGGGCTTGGGTACGTTCCCCATGAGTCGCCAACAGGAAAGAAAGGCCGTCTAATGGTTCTTGTTGAAAAGAATCACATGGCAGATATCGGCGCATTGCAGGGGCAGGAAGAGGCTGAGGCATTTGAGCGCGGAGAGTATCTGAAATTGCATCAATCGACGCTTCGCAAGGTCGACATACTCTCTAACATCTTTGATCGAGTCCATGCAAAAACGCTCAAAACTGACGCGAGCTTCGCTGACAAGTATGGGATGCACCCAGTCGCCATCACGGAAGTTGTCAAGAATCACTGGTTAACGATGATTATTCTTTTCTTGGCGGCGATCTGTGGGGCCGTGGTGAAGTATAGCAACTTCTTTTCTTGGTTATCGCCATCTCACAAGTAGGGAAGTATTACTTGGGAGTGATACTCCTCTGGAATTGCGTTTCCTCAAGAGGCATGGCGCTCTGATTTCTGTTTTGTTATAGATTGAATTTCTTGTCTAAGGGTTCTATCTGGCATCAAGCGAGGCTTGCCTGTGAGCACTGTCGAAGTTGGCGATTCCCTTGAGAGTCACGTATATGACTTGCTCAAGCGAGAGATAGAAAGCGGGCGCTTCTATATTAACAAGAAGTGTTGTCGCATCTACAAGAAGAAGGGTTACTACTCTTCAGCTAGGAAAAAGAAGATCATCTTCGATGTTTCTATCGAAGTTAGGATGCCGGGTCAAAGGAAGTATTCTTTTCTGATTCTCATCGAGTGCAAAAACTATAGGGGAGCGGTTCCCGTAGGGGAGATAGAAGAATTTCACGCAAAACTTCAGCAGGTCGCTGGGTCAAACGTCAAAGGAGTTTTCGCAAGTTCAAACTCCTTCCAGGAAGGGACAAGGAATTTTGCTAGGTCGAACGGTTACGGTTTGATGCGTTGCTTCAAGGGTGACGAATTCAATTGGGATCTACCTCGGTCTCCATCTGCTAGCTTGGGCTTCGGCTTATCCAGCCAGATAGACGTAGAAAAGGGGTTGTCGAATGAGTCGTTCAAGAGCCATGTCTTTGACCTGTATTTCCAATTTGGAAGTCTTCTCAGTAACTCCCTATGGGAGTTTTTTTGCGCCATTTTCAAGTCGGACACTGATCTTTTCGAGAACATCAAGGCGTCGATCAGTCCTCTAGATGAACCGCCTAAACTGGTTCCGTTCGTCGACATTCAAGACATTGAGGAAGTTTCGTCTGATGTCCTGAAGAGAGTCGACTACAAGGGTGGAAAGGTGCCCTTGGAGATCATTTGTGAAAATGAGAAGGAAGTTTCGGGATTGACGGTAGTAAGGATGGAGAAGTCGGAGGATTCATCCCAAAGTCTACTTGGAACCATCAACTTCAAGCGTCGTGAGATAAACATCTACGAGCAGGACGCCGACTACAAGCCTCGTGAGCGGTTTACGCTCGCCCATGAACTTGGGCATCACTTCTTAGGTCATGAAAAATACATGAGGAGTGAACTGCGGAGGGCCGAAGATTCAGATGATGACTTGACGCAGATGGAACGATCTGATCTTGACCGTCTGGAATGGCAGGCAAATCAATTTGCGTCTTTTCTTTTGATGCCCAAAGAGGCCTTCACAAAGAGCTTCTATCGGGAGCTAGAGGAACGGGGCATTCGTGATAGGGGATATGGTCCCCTCTACTTAGACAATCAGTCCTGCAACATTAAGGATTTCCAGATGGTTGCTATGGCGCTGATGAAAGAGTATGGCGTCTCCAAAACTGCCGTTCGCTTAAGGCTTGAACGGCTTGGGTTACTTACAGATGCTAGGACTAGGTTCACCGTGACTGGCAGGCCGAAGTCTCTCGCTGAAATTTTGACTGCTTCACTGCGTCGGTAAGAATACTGATGAGCCAGCAACTTTATTACTTACCTGTTAGCCGTCGTGTCGCGGAATTGTTCCTGTCCGATGGAGGCGTCCCTGACCTATTTATTGAGCGCGTAGGTTTGCTATCAATGTTGGTCGTCGCCAGTAAACCCGCTATGGGACATTCCGCCTTGGGGAGGCTCATCGTTGAAGCAGATGCGTCCCTTTATAAGGTGGACGCCAATGAGGTGGCGCAGCAGTTGCAGGAGATGAAATCCGAATTTTCGGATATGAAGCCTGATGAACTGATGGCTTCGATGGCAGAACAAGCGATTGAGTTTGCACCTGAAGACAAGATTGCAGACAGGTCATGGTGTGGTGGAAACGGGCGTTATACACCAGCCTTCCAGGATGCATGCCGAGATACTTTGCACGAATTTGAGCTTGCCGTTGACGTTGGGGAGGAATCAGACTTCAGTGAACTGGACAATGAAGACGACTCTTCAGAGCCACCTTCTAGGCGCTGGGTAAAATCATCAGGGACCAGGGATCAAATCGTGGTTGCCAAGGCCTTCATGGCCGACCCGTATGAGCACTTTTCACTGACGGCCTACGCTGGGACTGGCAAGACACACTTGATCTTTGCGCTTGCTGAAGGTGGTCGAAAATACACGCACCTTGCTCCATCGCGTGCCCAACAGTTTGCCTTTCAACAGCGAGTTGGAAGTTCCGCCATCGAGTCTAAAACGTTATTCGAATTGGCGATCAGTATTGCCAACAAATTCTTTCAGCAACGAAGCACCCGTTGGGTGAAACCACCCCAAATCAAGGACTCCAACTGGCCGTTTGTTCGTCAGGCTGAAGTGGCGGGCATCTCTGGTATTGAAGGCGCTGAGCCATACCAGGTGTTGCAGGACGTCTTCGTTACTCTGCGGAACTGGTGCCACAGCCATGACGAAGCAATTGGCCATCACCATTTGCCACGCAAACTTAAACTTATCAGCTTGCCGTCGAAAAACGTCTACATCGGTTATGCAGGACGTATCTGGGACCTGATGTTTTCTATTGATGGATCGAAGACGGAGCAAATCTTCAGCATCAAGATTTATCACTTGGTCAAATGGCTTGGCCTGTCTGGAGCCTCTATTCCTCCACTTGGCACATTGCTCGTGGACGAAGCCCATGACCTCTCAGGTGGTTGGTATCACATGCTGAGCAGGTATCAGCAGGGCCTTGTGACAATGTCTGATCCTTATCAGAGCATCTTCTCTGGCGTAGGGGATGTAGAGCATGCCAAGACGTTTAGGATGACGCAGTCCGTCAGGACGGGCGAGCAGGCCATGCCGTTTGTTCGGGAAGTCCTTGGCTATCATTCTGAAAAGCTTGTTGCAGAGCCGATTATCGGTTCTAAGGACCACATCACACGACCCAAGTTATACGACAAGGGAAGTGAGCTTCCCGAGGAAGGGTTAAGGGTCTACGGCTCCGAGTGGTTCATGCTGGAAGACGCATTACGGCTGAAGGACGCGGGAGCACTATTTCGGTTTGTTCCTGCTTCTGGTGATGCGCTTCGTTCGTCAGTGATGGATGCAATCAACCTAAAGAAGTATCGGGATCGACCCAAGTCCTACCACCTTAGAACCTTTACGAGCTGGAGTGAACTCGCTAGTCACTTGTCTGACATTGGCTGTCCCAAGGTGGCGCGACTCTTTGAGCGTGGCTTTGATGTCGAGCATCTAGAGGCTCTTTTCAAAGCTCAAAGCGAAGAAGGCGAGCAGCGGGTGTTACTTGGTCTCCTGGATCATTGCAAGAACCTTGAGTACAGCACTGTCATGATGTCGAACTGCTGCTTTCTAGACAACTTTAGGAGGTTTGAGAAGGACTTGTTCTTCAGATCAGTGTATGTCGCCATGACCCGTGTTCATGACGAACTTTGGTTACCTGGAGATGTGATGGCTCGATTGAGCGATATTGCAAATAGGTAGTGGCAATTGAAGATTGAGGTCTTCGTAGTTGCCATACCGTAAGAATGAATTTCAAGTTCAATGAAAGAACCTTTTAATCCTGATGGAGGAATATATGGTGTATTGGATTGTGTTGGCGGTGAAGATCGTTCTGTCCGGTGCCCTGGCGGTTCTCTCATATGTGTTTTGGCAGTGGGCAAAGTCTGGCCTGTGGAAGCGGGAGTGACGTCGCGGTCCGAGTCGCGGGAGCCTCGCTCATTTTTGCGTGGGCTTGCCATTGACGATCCCTTCACGGAATAGGCCGAAAGTATCTGCCTGCCTTCATCACAGGACAGGCATTTGGCTGCTAAATTTAGGCGATCCGGCAGGTAGGCTGCCGGCCTAAAGAGGGGAAGCTCATGTTACGCATCCACGGAGTTCGCAAGGCTCTGTTCGCCGGTTTGATCGCTGTCGGTTTGACGTCTGCTGCCTTCGCGCAAACTTCGACGCCTGCGACAGGGCTGGGCCAAGCTTGGCCGAATGCAGCCGATCAGAGTGCCAATCCAAACTGGCACGTCTACGTGTTCTATCTCAACGGCATCAAATACGTCCAGGTCAACGATCTGAATGGCAACGTGCATGTGGCGGTAGGCGCGGCAAGCGGCACGGTCGTCGTTCTGCCGGTCGGTGTGGATTCGCAGCGCGTGCAGACGGCCACTTCGAGTGCGTCCTCGGCGGCAACAACGATCTACAGCGATGCCACCACGACGATCACCGCGACACCGCAGAGTGGTGGAACGACTTTCAACGTGCTGCAAGCGCAGATGACCAAGTGCGATCCGCTGAATTGCTCTTCGGTAGCAAGCGGCGTGCAGTAACTCAGTCAACCCACAATCGTAGGGGTTCAGAACCTTTTTGCTTCTGGACTCCTACCGATTGACTGTGTAGCAAGGTCGTCACCACGACGCGCTCATTGCTTGACCGAACATGCAGCACGCCATCGAAGGTTCGAGCGTGAGCGCGCATGCCCTGGACATCCGACAGGTTCGTGCCGAGCTTCATAGCGAGGTCGCGGCGCGACTCACCAAAGTAGACGCCCTTCGCCACGCCGTTAGTGTCCAGATGGCCCTCGACACGCACAACGACCCAGCGACGATTATTCGTCTCCCCGGCGCGCACGATCAGCTTCACGCTGGAACAGGTGATGTCCGACGTGACGTGCACGATACTCTCGCAGGCAGTTCGGTAGATCGCGGTATGGACCGCTGACTCCAAAAACATGAAGCCGCGCCCGCCAATCTCGCATCGATACGACAGGCCCGCTTCGTCCAGCGCTCGGGCGAGTGTCTCGTTCAAGGCCGCGGGCAAACCGCGGTCACGCCATGCGGATGGGTGCAGGCTTTCTGCAAGCAAGTAGACCTGTTCGTGCGCCTTGATTGCCTGCTTGTAGAAGCCGTGCGTCTCGATGTTGGGAAGGATCCGCCGCATGTGTTGCAGCGTTTGGGAATTTGCGATGTGAAGCGATCCGGCCACGAATTCCAGGCGCTCTGCGGCGCTTCGCATCCGGCGTTCGGTCGCCATCAGCTGCTGCCGCGCCATGTCGTGAACCTCTTGGGCCGCGATCCGCTCACGCTCATCCTGGAGGCGTTGGGCCGAGACCTTTGCGCCGAGGGCATACAGTGCGCTGACCGCGAGACAAATCATGGCGGTCATCTCAGCGGGTTCAAGCGTGGGCGTTCCAGGCTGCAGGATGCCGTTGCAAATGATCACCACGGTGCCCGCCAGGGCAGCCGCACGCCAGCCGTGCTTGAAGGTCAGCCACGCAGCCGGGATCAACATCGCCGTTTCGAGCAGTTGGGTCGGAGCGTTGTTGAGGTAGTTGGCTATGACCGCCATCAGGACGATCACCGGGATCGCAATGCCCACAGCGTCGGCCAGCAGCCGGCTCGATAGCAGTCGACCAAGCTGGGCCTTTACGTGCCCTTTCCGATAGTCCAGGCGAGCAATCAGCGCCCAGGGCACGATCGTGAGCAGGCCGGCATAGTTGCCGGACAGATAGATGGCGGCGATCAGCGGACGCGGGCGGTAGGGGCCAGTTGTGATGCCGAGGGTGGAGATCAGCGCGAAGTTGTAGGCGCTAATGACAACGGCCACCAGCAGGAGGCAGCCCAGGAGCGCTTTGACGTTAACCAGGTGCTTCGTCGGGAACACACCTAGCCGTTCGCGGCAGAACCACGTGATCGGCATGCAAAGGAGGATCTCCGGAATCATGCGGACTGCTACCCAGGCGGCATTGAAGTCCGGCAGACACTGCCAAGCGAAATAGGCGTTCGGGACAGCCTCTCCAAGGAGAAGCGCGGGCCAATACCGATAAGGGATCAACAGCAAGCAGATCAGTTGAAAGCCGGCATAGACGTGCCAATGGGCCGAGGCGGCATTCGCGGCATGTATCGCCCAAAACACCAGCGCGTATCCAACACAGATGCCAATCTGCGTGAGCCACTCTCTACCAAACTGCCCCCTCCCCATGCTCCGTCCCCCTGACCGAGATTTATGATGCCGCGTTGTCGTCCCCATTGACCGCTCTTCTATCGGCCAACACGGGTCATCATTGGATGTTAAGCGTGAAAGTGTCGTATAACCACACCGCAATATCTTGTGATCAGCCCTGTCCCGGGACGCGGGTTTCGACCAAGCAGACAACCCAACCCTTGCCGACGTCAGGTCGCCCCAGTATAAATTTCACACACACCAGACAGCAGGGAGCATGTCTCTATGACGCATTCTACGGCGCATCACGCCAAACATCGTGCGGCGCATCATCACCCCGCGCACCGTCAGCCCAATCACGTCGACGCCTTCATCAAACTCCAGGTGGCTGACGCCAGGGCCGTCAGCCTCAAGACTGGCGTGCCGGTAAGCGTCATTCTCGCCCAATCCGGGCTCGAAAGTGGCTGGGGCCTTCGAATGAAGGGCAACGCCTATTTCGGCGTGAAAGGTCACGCCCCGGATGGCGGCACGACCAAGTTCGTCACGCACGAGGTAGTGAAAGGCCAGCGCAAACAGGTCACCGACAGCTTCCGCGACTACGCAAACTATGGCGAAGCTGCGGAGGACTACGCCGAGATGTTGCAGCGTCGCTTTCCACAAGCCTTCGCTGATAACAGCGACTCCATGAAGTTCGTGACTCACCTTCATCGCTACGCGACCGTTGGCGACTACGTGGAACGGGTTCAAGGTGTCATCCGCGGCCACAATCTGCAGCAATACGATGTGAAGCCATGAACCGACTACTTTCTTTTCTTCTCGGTCTGACGTTCATCGCGTCGGCGTGCGCCCAAAGTAAGCCCATCAAGAACGACGACGATGCGGCAGCGCGTGCAGAAGACCTGACGACGCAATATCACCTCACTCCTATCAAGCTGGATTGCCTCTACTTCGACACCGCTGATGAAGGTAACGACTGGCTCGTTCGCGTTCGCACCAAACAAGGTGGGGAATGCGGAGGCGAGCCGGACGTTACGCAGACCGTTTACTTCATGAAGCTTCGCAAGAGCGACGGCCACGCGACCACGACTGCCTACAATAACGATGGCAACTTTGAAGAACTCAAGCGTGCGCCCGCTAGCAGTTCAAGCGTAAGCAAATGATGCACTTACAGTAGCCTCCTTAGCAGCTCAATTTCGATGATAGAGATTGAACGAAGCTTCTTGTTCTAGGAGTGCCTGCTCGTATTTTCGCAGCGATAGCAGAAGATAGGTCAGATACTTCCCGGACAATTTGTCCTTAATCATGAGGCTTTGTCTTTTGAGACCTTTTTAGCGCGCCGGGCTTTCATCCCATCGGAATCCCGCTCAAACGTCTTGAGGCGCCTTTCCAGTTCAGCGCCAAAAGTACCGAGGTCGGAACCGCATCCAAGCAGCCACGTCCTGAGTTGCAGGGTGTCCAGTCTCAAAATTCCTCTTTCCACCGCGGACACATATGGCTGCGATAGCCCCGTTTTATGGGCTAGCTTGGCTTGGGTGAGATCCGCTTCCTGCCTGGTTTCAATCAGCAACTGCAGGAAAACTGGGTATTCCTTCGAATGGATGGATTTCCCCTTAGGCATGTCACGTGCTCCAGTAATGAAGCCACGCTAAACAACAACATGAATTACTCCATCTTGTTATACTCTATGTTGTTATATTTGACGAAAGTCAGGTGAGAGACGGCGCTTATGAATCTGAAAAGCATGCATAGAGGCAAGAACGAAACACTAGCTATTCGACGGTCGCAAACCGTGCTTGGACGCCGACTGCGATAAAGCTGTCAAGCGCATGCCGCTCGACGAACCTCCCCTCATATCAGAGCACTCATCATGACTCCCGCGCCTCACCGAACACGCGAACGCCCATCCGAACCCTTCTGGCTCATCAACGAATCCAAGCTTCCCTTGGACCCTGAGCACGCCAGGCAGTACACGTCGCTCATGAGCATCGCCGGTACGTCACTGGCCATGGGCGTGATTCGCAATCTCTTGAGATGCAGTGAAGCCTCAAGCCGAACGACGCATCAGCCACTTGATCCCACCCCGTGGCCGCTCAGCCCAGCGCAAGTGCAAGGCCTGCGCGCTGCGCTGTATTTTCTTCGCCGACATGGTGACGAGTTGTTGGAAGCCGAGCGAAACCGTTAGGCCGCCTGTTTTTTCGCTAAAAGCAGGCCGAATGGCGGCCGGCCATTTATGCTCTTTTGACGTTGTCCCGTAAGGCGAAGAATAATCGCTCGCCGCCCGCTGGACATCGTCGCTATGAAACATCGCTTCCGGTTTTCCGTCGTGCCCTTGCTCATCGCATGCGCCTTGTTGCCGCGAATCGGGTTGTCCAGGCAATACGAGGTTCGAAGTGGCGAGCTTGTCTTTTCGATTGACGATGCAAGCGGCGCGTATGCGCTCGACGCCCGTGGGCTTCATTTCGCGGGTCGTCTGCCCGGTGGGGCAGCGCACGTTTCAACATCGGCAAAGGGGCTTGGCTTTATGCTCGCCGAGGGTGTTGAGGCGGATGTCTCGCCTGCACCAAGCGCATCTGGCGCCTTGCTGTTTTCATGGAAAATCGTGGGCACACGTACGCTCACGCAGCTTCCAGCCTTTCCGGATTTCAACACTGTACCTACCGGATTGCACTCGCTTTCGCATCGGCAGTTGAATTTCGCGCCGCCGGTGTTTGATTCGCCGCAGGATGTGTCGACACCGTGGGTTCTTTTCGACGACAGCGGACGCGCGCTCATCATCTCGCCCGCGTCGGATTTCTTTCTTGCCAGCATGCTGGGCGATGCCAAGACGCGCATTGCGGTGGGATTGAATTCGGAAGTAGGGAAGTTGCCGGTTGGCTACACGGCAAGCGCGTTGGTGGCTGCGGCGCCGGATATCGCGACGGCCTATGGCGTTTGGGGTACGGCGTTGCGCGGGCTCTATCATCGCCGCCCGACGGCTCCCGACGCGGATGCCACCTTACGTTATCTCGGCGAGCTTACGGATAACGCCGGCGGCCACTATTACTACAACTATGAATACGCGCAGGGTCTGAATTACGAGGACTCGCTGGTGCGCTTCATCCAGCGCAGTCGTGAAGCCGGCATCCCATTCGGTTATCTGCAGCTCGATAGCTGGTGGTACGCCAAGAGTGCGTGGAATCCGCATGAGAAGGTGGGGCGGATCAAGAACCCGGCGTTGCCCGACGAAGACTGGAATCGCTACGGCGGTCTTCTCGAGTGGAAGGCGCAGCCCGGTGTGTTCCCCAAAGGCATGGCTGAATTCCACCAGCGCGTGAAGCTGCCATTCCTTGCGCACAATCGTTTTATCGACAAGGCCAGCCCTTATCGAAAGCGCTTTGCGATATCTGGCCTCGCCGCCGTCGACCGTCGCTATTGGGATGAACTCGCCGATTACGCCGCCAGCAACGGTATTGCCATTTATTTGCAGGATTGGCTGGATGCCATTTACAAGTTCTCGCCGGAGCTGCAAAGCGTGCCCGGCAAGGGCGAGTCGTTCGCGGACGGCATGGCGTCGGCGATGGCCGCGCACGGCATCACCATGCAGTACTGCATGGCCTATCCGCTGTTTATGTTGCAGGGGGTGAAATACCCGAACCTGACCACCATTCGTGCCGCCGGCGACGGCTTGACTCGCGATAAATGGACCCAGCTGGCCTTCAACGCGCGATTCATTCGTGAGTTAGGCGCATGGCCCGCGACCGATGTGATGCCCTCGCACGATACGGCCGCCATGCTCTTCGCCACGCTTTCCGGTGGACCGGTTGGGGTAGGCGATGCATTCGAAGATCTCGATCGCGCCAACATCTTCAGGGCCGTGCGTGCCGATGGCGAGATCGTGAAACCGGACGAACCCCTTATGCCGCTCGACGTCAGCTATATGACGCAGGCCAGGCAAACGGGCGCAGCGATCATCGGTGCTACGTTCACCCATCACGGCAATCACGCCACGGCTTATGTGCTGGCATTCGCTGATACTCCTTCGAAAGGTGCGAACGATTTTTCCATGCTGCCGGCAGCATTGGGTTTTAGCGGAACCGTGGCGGTGTTCGATCCGTTCTCGCAAACGCTGGTTACCGCACGCAGCAAGGAAACGATCACTGGAAAACTCAAGGGTGCCGATGCCTTCGCCTATCGCGTTATCGCGCCCGTGTCTGCATCGGGTATCGCCGTTTTGGGTGATATAGGCCAATTCGTTCCGATGGGGCGCAAGCGCGTAACGTCGTACGAGGAGCTTGCCAATGGGGTTCGGTTGAAACTTGCGTTCGCAGCCAACGACCCGGTGATCACGCTGGCCGGTTATTCACGGTCCAACATCGTTCCATATGCCGAAGGTGCAGCCATCCTGTCCGCGGCGCGTGACCCGCAGACAGGATTGTTCAAAGTAGCGCTGCGAGCGACCGCTCACACGGCCAGCGAGGTCACGCTTGTGTTAAGGCAACACTGACTAAGTATCGCCGTCGTCATGATGTCTGGAAGGCTCGCAGGGTGTGGCGTGTGGCGCCGGGAAGACTGGCCGTCTTGCCAAGCCGCGCGGCGCAGCCTACGGGCCTTCCAGGCATCACCCCATCTTTAAATTCAGCATGGGGGGCAGCCCTGTCTGTCCGCATGCCGCAGGTACCCGTCTCGACAGACGTCCAGTCTGCCTTCGCCGACGGCCCTGTGGCCTGCGAACAGACAGGACTGGTGACGACGGCGATACTTAGTCAGTGTTGCCTTAAATGCAAGCAAGTGACGGGAGCAGGCTGTCAGCGCCTGGTGCTGATCTACCATACATCTTCGTCGTCAGTGAACTCATGATTGATTTGCAAATTTGCCAGGTTGGTGGCCTGGAAGAACGCGTGAAGGCGAAGGTCCTTGTTGATTTGGGTAGTGCCTTGGGTGCCATTCATGGTGATCGGGTTCAGCCATTGCTTGGGTGCATTGCCGATATTCCCGTGCTTTATGCTGTACGCGTCAAGGCAAGAGCCGCAGCCCTTGCAGGTGCCTTGGCTAGAGCCCGCCAAGAGATCTTGTGTGCGCGTCCATTCACTGAAAAGTCCTGCAATTTTTTTCCTTTTTTCTTCAGTGGTGCCGGTGACCGTGCTGATTTTCGATTGCACGAATCCGATGTACAGGTAGCGAATAATTCGGGACTCGCCATGGAAGCCCGTGGTTTCAGTGGCCCACTGAAATATGTCGGAATTTACTACCGACCTTACAAGTGTGATGTTTCTTTTTATATCGACAAAATCGCTTTGCGATTTTTTTATGACGCTATCAAACAGTTTTTTATATATGCCATCTTTGATGTTTTTATATTTTGCCTTGGCCTTTTCCGATGGGGCGTTTTCCGCCTTGTCCGAAATTTTGCACTGCTTTTCCCAGAATTCTTCGCGCGCAGCTGCTCCATCAAAGCCTTCTTTGCCAATTTTTTTCTTCAACGCTGTCAAGGCGTCAATGACGTCGGTGTAGTCACTGGCAACGGTGGAGAAGCTCAGATTGGCCTGGGATGTGACAAATAGGCGACCCTGCGTCTTCGACAGGAAGATCGTCGTCGTGTTTTCAGTCGTCCCAGGGTGGATTGAAAAGGCTAGGAGCTCCAGAATCGGACAATATGTTGTCTCGATGTTCGATGCTTTTTTGCTCGCTTTGCTTTTGTCACGTGGCATTCTTCGCTCCTTAAGAACTGCGATGAGTTAAGCGGCGCTTGGCTTTTTACGTGCGCGCATGGATGAGTGGCCAGGCACGTCAGTCATGGCAATCCGCCTGAATCATTGGCGTATTCGACATCAGTGCGTTTCTTCTGTTCTCACCGCAGGGCTTCGCGCAGGCGGCAAGCGAGACCTTCCTTGACGTATCCATCAAGGTGATGACGAATTTCGATCGGATTCCCCAGTCACACTTACAGCCCCCTGTCGTGTGTTTAGCGCGTACCTTTTCCGAGTACGGCTTGGTAGCTTAGTTAATCATCGTATCGCGATCAATGCGAAGCCGTTGCTGCGCAGGCGTTCCATGCATGCGTTTATGCATAGTTCGTCGCGCAACCTATCCACAACGCTTGTGGTTTTCACATAATCATCACAAACGACAGCAGTTTGCTGCGAGTGATTGGGCGGCACGCGAAGGCGCGAGAAGGGAAGGCGGACTTCTGGCTTGGGTTGGCGAGGCGCTTGGAGTGCGGATGAAAAAAGCCGGCGTTATTCGGAAGCAAGCGGTTGAGTGTACAGGGGCCAGAGGCAGTCAAACGCCATTGGCATCGGCCCATTCGCGCAGCACCGCACGCTGCCGCCGCACTTCCCAGTAGGCGGCCCATTCAATCGCAGAACCAGCCCTATAAAAAGATGCATTTACGTTTGAACTGCTACCGCGGCGGACTTTTTCCTGCGATGAACGGAGAATAGGGAAAGGTGGGTGGTTGCCAAATTGCCGTAGCGCTCGATGAATGTCACGCTGGCAAAAGCCCGACCTCCGGAGGGTTAAGTAGACTAATCATCTCCGACCCTGCAGAGCCCTCCCGATGACCGAACCCGTCCGCCTCGCCAAACGTGTTATCGCCATGACGCAGTGCTCGCGGCGCGAGGCCGAGATGTATATCGAAGGCGGCTGGGTGAGCGTGGATGGCCAAGTCGTGGAAGAGCCGCAGTTCAACGTGCAGGAAGGTCAGTGCGTCGAGATCGATCCGCACGCCGAACTCGTCTCGCCCGAGCCGGCAACGCTGTTATTGCACAAGCCGGCGGGTCTCACCGTTGCGCAGGCGCGTGCCCTGGTCAGCACACAAAGCCATGCGGACGACGACGCTTCCGGCGTGCGCGTGTTGAAGCGCCACTTCGCCCGGCTGGAGTCGCCGCTGCCATTGCCCGACAACGCCAGCGGCCTGCTGGTGTTCACGCAGGATTGGCGGGTCAAGCGCCACCTGGAAGAAGACGTCGCCCGTATCGAGCAGGAGATGATCGTTGAGGTCGCCGGCACTCTGGCGCCGAACGGCCTCGCCTTGCTCAACCATGGGCTCAGCTTTAATAACTATGCATTGCCGCCGATCAAGGTGAGCTGGCAAAACGAAAGCCATCTGCGCTTTGCGTTGAAGCGGATCGCGCCGGAGATGGTCGAGTGCATGTGTCAGGCCGTGGGGCTCAAGGTGCTGTCGATCAAGCGTATTCGCGTCGGTCGCATTCCGATGTCGCGCCTTCAGGTAGGACAGTGGCGCTATCTTGCCGGCACCGACCGGTTCTGATCGTTGCCTGGAAACTCTGTCATTCCGACCAGGCTCCACTTCTGTCCGGCATGGCGGGGGCAATCGCCAGCTGATTTTGCGCCTGGGCAAGGGCGTTCTCGCGGGAACGCCCTTTGTCCAGTCTCACATCAGGCGATGTCGTCAGCGATGCGCAACGTCACCGGTGATACAACGGTCGTGGCACGTGACGGCGTCGCCTCCATCCCAAACAGCGGCCGCAACCAGCGCACGCGCCGGATCACGCATTCGTGCAACAACGCGCACCCGCCAATGGTGCAAGCGATGATCAACACCGGCTCAAGCACCGGTCCCAGCCCTAGCGGCATCAACTGCCACGCAAACAACAGCAACAAGCTCTGATGCAACACGTACCACGGATACACCGCTTCGCGCGCATATGGCAGCCAGCGGAACGGGCGGTTGAGATACGCATGGCCCCAGCCAAGCACGGCGCAGATCGCCGTCCACAGATAGGCGTAGCGGAACGCATGCACCATCCACCACACCGCTGCCGGAGCCGACTCGGGCAGCAGGCGAATGCCGGCCAGATAAACCGCGTAGCAGACCAATGCTGACGGCAGCGAGATCCGGCGCAGCCGCGCCAGTTCCGACCAGATTCCCGCATCGGTGCCAAGCAGATAGCCATACAAGAACATGCTGAAGTAAAGCGCATGGGCATACCAATCACCCCATAGCGCGCCGGTGAACGGATAGCGATGGGCCAGCAGGCGATCCCACACAAACAATGGGATGGCCGGCAACAGCAATAGCGCTGGGCCACGGCATTGCAGAACGGCGGCACGCAGGCGCTGGCCGGCTGGCGATTCCAGCAATGGCAGCAGCACCACCAGCAGCATCGTGTAGACCCATAGGTAGGGCAGGTACCACAGGTGGTTCCAGGTGAAGCCGTACTGCCAGCCGGTGAAGGCGCCAGCGGGCCACGGGCCACCGGTCCAGTAGCGCAGCAGGAAGTGGCCGAAGCCGGGCTGGACCAGGTGGGTAGACAGGCCCTCCACATAGGGCTGGATCGGAATCACCACCAGCATGCCGAACACCAGTGGCAGCAGCAGGCGCACGGTGCGCTTCCACGCCATGCCCGGCAGGCTGGCGCGGCGGCGCATAAAGTTCACCGCCAGCCCCGAAATCAGAAACAGCAGCTCCATCCGCCAGCGGTTGAGGAACAGCATCGGGTCTTGCAGCCAGGTGGCGGTGTGGCTGCTTTTTAGATGGAAGTCCCAGTGGGCCACGTACAGCATGGCCGCGTGGTAGAGAATCAGCAGCCCGAAGGCGAGTACGCGCAAGGCGTCGATGTCGTAGCGGCGGTTCATGGCACGGGCTCCGTGGCGGGAAAGTGGCGCCAGCTTCGGCGCGCCGGCGCGGCCTGTCGTGCCTCAAGTGATTGTTTGCAGGGCAGTTGTGACGAGCGGTGGGCCACAGGGACGAACGGAGTGGCGTTGTGCGTAGAATCCGCCGATGCAAACATCCCGCGGCTTCGACACCTACCAGCGTTGGCGGCGCCCGATCGAGATCGGGTTCTGGATCGCGCTGCTGACCCTCAACGTGATCTTCAACAGCATCGACACCCGCATCGACCACGCCGGCCGGATCGCGCCGTGGGAGTCGTGGGTGTGGGAGACGAGCAGCGCGCTACTGGTGTTGGCGCTGCTGCCTGCCGTGATCGTTGCCGAGCGGCGCTGGCCGATCCGCTTTGACACCTGGACCCGCAACCTGCCGTTGCAGGTTCTGCTCAGCCTGCTGTTCAGCCTGGTCCATGTCAGCGGCATGATCGCCTTGCGCAAGCTGGCCTATGCCGCCATCGCCGGCTGGCATTACGGCTTCGGCGCGTGGTGGATCAATTTCGGCTACGAATACCTCAAGGACGTGCGCACCTACTTTCTCATCATCGGCCTGCTGATGCTTTACCACTTGTGGCTGCTGCGCCAGCAGGGCGAGGCCAAGCTGCTGGCCGAACCGGAAGATGGGCTGCCGGTGGAGCCGGTGGATCGGCCCGAGCGCTTCCTGGTACGCAAGCTGGGCAAGGAATTCCTGATCAACGCCAGCGAGATCGAGTGGCTGCAGGCCGCAGGCAACTACGTGAACCTGCATGTACGTGGACGCGATTATCCGCTGCGCAGCACGATGGCCGGTATCGAGGCGCGGCTGGATCCGGCGCGTTTCCTGCGCGTGCATCGCGGCTATTTCATCAACCTCGATTACCTCGTCGAGATCGAGCCGCTGGAAACCGGCGATGCGCGGTTGCGCTTGCGTGACGGCACCACCGTGCCATGCAGCCGTCGCTATCGCACCGCGTTGCGTGAGCGCTATGGGCAACCGGTTGCGGCGGAGTGAGTTCGCGAAGCGTCCGTGGTCTGCAGGCTGGGATGCAATCCCAGCAGAAGGGGGCCAAACAAGCATCGCCTCGCGATGGCGCGCATAGGCTTTTTAAGGCAACACTGATAGCGCGGGGCATATTCCCGCCGAGCAGTGGTTTCCGCCGGCACGACGATATGCGCTGAATCGACATTAAGTCGGAAAATCCCCTGCCGCGATATTGGAACGAAACGAAGGATATGCCGCGCGCACAATGGACTGAAAATCACCCTGGAATCAGTCCAGTTGTATTGCGGGCTCACTCGCGCTACATATACCCCATGACATGTGTTCCAGGGGGGAAGCATGCTCGCCAGTCGCCCATTCCTGATCTTGCCGCTGTTGCGGATGCGTGGCCAGCCAAGCGCCACGCGGGTTCGTGGGCGCATTCAAGGCCGCCGTGCATACCATCCATCGATTTAATCATTCGCTCGGCGCGGTGGACATGCCGGTGCATGTCGATCGCGGCCGCCACGACGCACCGGTTTACTGAGGAATAGCTTGGACATGGACGCAACCGCTTTTTCGCCGGAGCAAGCACACATCAATTCACCCGAGCGTACCCGCAATGCTTTTATAACGGTGCTGTTGGTCGAGATGTGGGAACGCTTTGGCTACTACGGCATCACCATGCTGCTGGTGCTATTCATGGTGCAGCGGCTCGGTCTGGGCGATGCCCAGGTCAATCTGATCTGGGGCGCATTTTCGGTGCTGGTATTTGCGACGCCGGCGATGGGCGGCTGGATTGGCGACAAGGTGTTGGGCGCCAAGCGATGCCTGGTGTTGGGCGCCATAACGCTGGGTTTGGGCTACCTGTTGTTGTGCCTGTATGGCGACCGGTTGCCGGCCCTGCTCGCCGCATTGAGCGTGATCATTATCGGCAATGCATTGTTCAAGCCGAATGTGGCCAACCTGGTACGCCGCATCTTTGAAGATTCGCAGACACGTTTTGACAGCGCGTTCACGCTTTACTACATGGGCAGCAACCTGGCTGCCGCCATCGGCGTGCTGCTGATGCCGTGGGTCAAGGATCGTTGGAGTTGGTACGCCGCGTTTGGCTTGTGTTGCCTGGGGCCGTTGCTCAGCCTGGCTTACTATGCGCTGATGGCGCGCAAGCTCGGTGGCATGGGTTCCTCGCCCGATAACCATCCGCTACGCAGGGGGCGCCTGGCACTGGTGCTGCTGGGAATGATCGCCACACTGTGCGCTGCGACTTGTCTGCTGCATCACAGCGAGCTGGGTGTGGATTGCGTTTATGCCGGCGGCGTGATCGTAATCGGTATTTTCGCGCACATGATCCTGCGTGGTTCGCGCCGTGAACGGGCTGGATTGGTTGCAGCGTTGATCCTGCTGATTGAAGCGTCGTTGTTTTTTATCTTCTACCAGCAGCTGGCCACCTCGCTGACGCTGTTCGCCCTGCGCAACGTGGATGGCAACCAGACGCTGTTCGGGCATCATCTTTTTACCTGGTCGCCGGCGCAGTATTCGGCGGCGAATGCGATGTGGATTCTCGTGCTGTCACCGCTGCTGGCGTGGCTTTATCGACGGCTCGGGCAGCGTGATCTGCCGGTGGCGGGGAAGTTCGCGATCGGCTTCGCCGCGGTGGCAGCCGGCTTTTTCAGCTTTGGCTTGAGCGGAATGGTAGCGGTGAATGGCCTGGTGCCATCCTGGGTCATGTTGGTGGGCTATGGTTTCTATTCGCTGGGCGAGCTGCTGGTGGCCGCGCTTGGCCTGGCGATGATTTCGCGCTACGTGCCGGCGCGCATGGGCGGTTTCATGATCGGGGTGTTCTTTGTTGCCGGTGGCGTGGCGCAATACCTTGGCGCCATCATCGCGAATTTCGCGAGCCTGCCTTCGCAAGTGAAAGACCCTTCGCTCAGCCTGCCGGTCTATACGCGTCTGTTCGATCAGCTTGGCTTGCTTGCGCTGGCGGGCGCTGTCACGGCGTTGACGTTATTGCCGCTTATCAAACGCCTGTCCTTGGCTCATGCAGCTTCGTGCGCTGGAGAGGCCGGACATGCTGATGGGCGGACCGTGGCGGCGGGCTAGTTATTCTTGCTTAGTTGGCATGACGATTACTGCCGATAGCTATGTTTTTGCCCGGACTGCGTTTTATAACGAGGAACCTTGGCTGAAATACCAGCTTTCTCTGGCTTTCCGATGCTGGGATTTCATCCTGCCCTACGTGGCTGCATGGCAAAGCAATGATCAGAATCGAATCTGCAACCCAGGCCGACCAGGACGATGTCCATGCGCTTCTCGACGCTTGCGGTTTGTCTACCCATGTTTTTTTTTCTCCCGCTGCACTCTATTGGACGGTGCGAAGTACAACGGCGTTGATTGGTTTCTGCGGAATGGAACTGGCCGGACATGCGGCGTTGCTGCGCAGCGTAGCCGTGCATGACGAGTATCGCGGACAGGGGCTTGCGAAACGGCTTGTCGAAACGGCGATAACCGGGGCGAGGGCTCGCGCGATCAGTCGAGTTTATCTCTTCAGCAAGGATGCCGGCAGCTATTTTCAGGCCCTTGGATGGCACGAAGTACCGGTGGAGGAAGCGTCGCAGATCATGCATGCCGCACCCCAGGTTCGTCGCTATCATCACATCGGATGGTATCCCGGCGAGCGGGCTTTCCGGCGCGATATACAGGCGAGCCCGTGCAGTTGAGCTATGCCGTTCCACCGTGAAACAGGGGCCGAAAATCATGCAGCGTTGGGTGCTTGTGTTGCTGTTGCTGGTAGCCGGCTGGGCCGCGTTGCATGGGTGGCAGCGTCGACCTGTCCACCCGCCGCCGGGAATGCTTGCACCGGACGCGCCGCAGCAAATGGATATCGACCATGGTGTACAGCTTCAGCGGGGTGACACCACGCTCACCACGCGCGCCCGCTTCGAGTTGACGGCGCGTGTTCTATCGCGGGAAGACTATCGTTTCGACGCAGGGGCTTTTCTCGCGCCGGAGGATCTTGCGCTGGGTTGGGGCCGCATGTCCGACAGTGCCGTATTGGCGAAAATCAGCATCACGCAGTCCAACCGGTTCTATTACTGGCACGTCGATCAATTCCCCATTCCGCGGCGCGAAATAGAAACCTCCAGCGCCAACATGCACATGATTCCTGCCGATAAGACCGTCCGCCGTGCACTGGAGCGCGTGCGTATCGGGCAGCTCGTGCACGTTGAGGGCTTTCTCGTCGACGCCCGCCGACCGAACGGTTGGTATTGGCATACGTCGATGAGCCGGGAGGACACGGGAGATGGTGCTTGCGAGCTGGTATTTGTCGAACAGGTCGACATTGTGGCGCCTTGACAGCACACTGCCGCCTCCAGGCGATTGTTTAAAAATCCCATCGTCAAAACCGGTTCTGTCTTCTCTCATCCAAGGCATGCGCTACTTATCCCTGCTACTTCTTGGCCCCTGGATCGTCGTTCTGGCGTGCATCTATTGGGTGGCGTTTAAGCGGTCCCGCGTGACCTGGCTACATGCGGCCTACGACATGATGGTCGTTATCGTTGCTTTGGGGGCTGCCTACGGGTTGGCCCTGGTGGCTTACGATGAGGTGGTCATTCAGGACGTCGGCCAATTGGGGCGAGAAAGCGGAAGCATTTGGAAGCAGGTCATGCCGGCGTTATATGGCTACGGTGCGTTCGCTGCGGTGATGGTGCTGGGAATGGCGCTGCGTTTTGCTTTTTGGAGGCGCAAGCGGGCAGGGACCCGGGCGCTGTAGCGTCCACTTGCACCGAGAAGCTTGATTCTTGCAACAGACGGCTCTCTCCCCGCGCGCTGCGGGGGCACTTCTCCCCTGCGAGATACGGCCTTACGACGCCACGGCATAAGCAACCAACGGCTTTAATCTTGCACCCAAGCGTGCCTAGAATCGGAGACCGCCTCATGGCGCCGAGCTGCCAGCCCGGCGCGCGTTTCTCGCCTCACGTTCCGGAAGCACCATGCCCGACTATCGCTCGAAAACCTCCACCTTCGGCCGCAACATGGCCGGGGCGCGCGCACTGTGGCGCGCCACCGGCATGAAGAACGAGGACTTCAAGAAGCCCATCATCGCGGTGGCCAACTCCTTCACCCAGTTCGTTCCCGGGCACGTGCACCTGAAGGATCTAGGTCAATTGGTGGCGCGCGAGATCGAAAAAGCCGGCGGCGTGGCCAAGGAATTCAACACCATTGCCGTGGACGACGGCATCGCGATGGGCCATGACGGCATGCTCTATTCGCTGCCCAGCCGCGAGATCATCGCCGACTCGGTGGAATACATGGTCAACGCGCACTGCGCCGATGCGCTGGTGTGCATTTCCAATTGCGACAAGATCACCCCGGGCATGCTGATGGCGGCGCTGCGCCTGAACATTCCGGTGGTGTTCGTTTCCGGTGGCCCGATGGAGGCCGGCAAGACGCGGCTGGCCGAGCACAAGCTCGACCTGATCGATGCCATGGTCATCGCCGCCGACGACAAGGCGACCGACGAGCAGGTGCTGGAAGTCGAACGCAGCGCTTGCCCCACCTGCGGTTCGTGCTCGGGCATGTTCACCGCCAATTCGATGAACTGCCTTACCGAAGCATTGGGTTTGTCGCTGCCCGGCAACGGCACGGTGGTGGCCACTCATGCCGATCGCGAAGAGTTGTTTCTGCAGGCCGGACGCCTCATCGTCGAACTCTGCCGCCGTTACTACCGGGACAATGACGAGCGCGTGCTTCCACGCAACATCGCCAACTTCAAGGCATTCCAGAACGCGATGACGCTGGACATCGCCATGGGCGGTTCCACCAACACCATCCTGCACTTGCTGGCGGCGGCGCAGGAAGCCGAGCTCGATTTCGGCATGCGCGAGATCGATGCGCTTTCGCGCAAGGTGCCGCAGCTGTGCAAGGTCGCGCCGAATACGCAGAAGTACCACATTGAAGACGTGCATCGCGCGGGCGGCATCATGGCCATCCTGGGCGAATTGGCCCGCGCCGGCCTGCTGCATGCCGACGTTGCCACCGTGCACAGCACGACCATGCGCGATGCGATCGCCGGCTACGACATTACGCAAACGCAGGACGCGGCCGTCCACACGTTTTATAAGGCAGGCCCGGCAGGCATTCCCACACAGGTCGCCTTCAGCCAGGCCACGCGGTGGGACAGCCTGGATCTTGATCGTACCGAAGGCTGCATTCGCGATTACGAACACGCCTATTCCAAGGAAGGTGGCCTGGCCGTGCTTCACGGCAATATCGCGGAGGACGGCTGCGTGGTGAAAACCGCAGGCGTCGATGCCTCCATTCTCGTGTTCGAAGGCAACGCAAGGGTGTTTGAGAGCCAGGATGCCGCCGTCAAAGGCATTCTCGGCAATGAAGTGAAAGCCGGCGACGTGGTGGTGATTCGCTACGAAGGCCCGCGCGGTGGTCCGGGCATGCAGGAAATGCTTTATCCCACCTCGTACCTGAAATCCAAGGGCCTGGGCAAGCAATGCGCCTTGCTCACGGATGGCCGATTCTCCGGCGGCACGTCTGGCCTCTCGATCGGCCATGTTTCTCCGGAAGCCGCCGCCGGCGGCGCCATCGGTCTGGTTCGCGAAGGCGACCGCATCCGCATCGACATCCCAAACCGCAGCATCGATCTGCTGATCGGCGATGCCGAACTTGCCACGCGCCGTGCCGAGCAAGATGCCAAAGGCTGGAAACCTGCCGAGGCGCGTGCGCGCAAGGTAAGCACGGCGTTGAAGGCGTATGCGTTGCTGGCAACCAGTGCGGATAAGGGCGCGGTGCGCAACAAAGCGATGTTGGGTGAATAGTTGGCTTAGCGCCCATGGCGCTAGCTTAGGGATGTTTCAGCTGCCTCAGATTCGATATTCGTCATTCCAGCTTTCGCTGGAATGACGTTGTTTTAGCTTTCCTGCAAGGGCAGCGGGCAATTTCTCTGGCAGCAGCGGGCGAAAGCCGGGCCCAGCGACTTTGGGCACCTCAAGACCCTAGGACTCGGCCTTCGCCAGGATGACGTCAAGAAAAATCTTTTTTCGCGATAATCAATACCCGGATCACCCAAGCGTCGCAAATAGTGAACAGCAACAAGAAATGAATAACCCCAACGACGTGGAGGATGGCTATGCCGAAACCGCAGTCGGCAATATCGCCTCCCGCCGAATCTTGGAAGAGTAGGCTTCCATCATATCGGCCTGCATGAATCTGAGGACGACGGACTGGTGGACGGTTGGCTGTTGCGCGATTAGCCGTCTACTTGCAAGGCACTTGGCCAGGCAGCACGGTGAAGCTAAGCAGCACCCATCGCCTGATTACGTCCAGACGTTTTGGCCACATACAACGCCACATCGGCGCGGCGGATAAGGTCGAAACCATCGCGGTCCTGTGGTTGCAGCCACGCGACGCCAACGGAGCAGGTGAGTTCTACGCGCGCGCCGTCGCCGCCGAAGGGATGCTGGGCGATGCATGCGCATAGTATTTCAAAGGGCGCGTGGTTCGTTGGAACAGCACCGGGAACGACGGCGAGGATTTCCTCGCCGCCATAGCGGCCCAGGGTGGCATCTGGCGGCAATGTATCGCGTAACCGTTTGGACGCCTCGATCAACACGGCGTCGCCAGCCAGATGCCCATAACAATCGTTAATGTGTTTGAAGTGATCCAGATCGATCAGCGCGACGGCCAGAGGTTGGCGATGTTCGCGTGCATGCGCCATTGCCTGGGCTAATATTTCCAGCACGCGTGATCGGTTGGGGAGGCCAGTCAATGCATCGTGATTGGCTTGGTGCCACAGTGCGGCGCGGGTTTCTTCCAGGATTTGCTTGTCTATTTCCAGTTCGCGCGTGCGTTGCGCGACCAGTCGTTCGAGGGTGCGTGCGCGATGCCGAAGGTTGCGGGTGCGTAGCTGCCAGATCAGCACGATGCCAAGGACAAGTAGCAGCGCGGCAACCAGCATGGCGGGGGCGCGCCGCCACCACGGCGGCACAATGTGAATCGGTAGCCGGATGACGGGCGAGAGCTGGTGTGTATCCGGGTCATAGGCGGCTGCCTCGAACACGAAATCGCCGGGTGGCAAGGGCGGGTAGTCCACCTGCGAGCGGTCCGACGTCATCCAGCTGCGTTCCAGGCCCTGCAGTCGGTAGCGATATTGCAGCGTGCGTCGTGTGGGAGCGCCCAGCGTTGCAAGGTGCAGCGTAAGCGGCTGTTCGGGTGCGTTGTCGAAACGGTAGGCGGGCGCCAGGGGCTGCGGTTCATTATCCAGGCTTACTTGCGTGATGATCGCCGTCAGCGGGTCTGGGGCGATCAGCGACGTCGGGTCGAGAACATGGGTGATGCCATTGGACGTGCCGATCCATATCGAGCCGTCGTTATCTTCAAAGTAGGCATTCTCGCCGATGTCATCCCAGATCAGTCCATCGTCTTCGGTCAAGCGTCGCCAATGCTGGCCATCGAACAGCTCCACGCCATCGGTACCGCCGATCCATAGCCAGCCGCGGCGATCCTGTCGGATGAAATAGATGCGGGTGCTGTCGAGCCGTTCGTTTGCGACGTGTTGCATGGCCAGCTTGCCGGCGCCGGTTACGTGGCCTTGCCACAGGCCATCGAAATTGCCGGCTAGATAAAAATCGCCGCCAGGCAGAATATCCATATGGGTGAAGCTTTGATTGGATGGCATCCCGGTGACGGCAATGCGCATCCATTGGCCGTGATCAAAACGAAACAGCCCCGCATCACCGCTGAACCACAGCCGGCCTTGTGCATCCTCACTTGAATCGGCGAATGCGGTATCGGGAATGACGTCGCCGCCCGCGCGCTGCAGTGTATGTCCGTCGTAGAGATAGATGCCGCGCTCTGTGCAAAGCCATACCCGCCCTTGGCTATCGACCTTCATGTCGCGGATATAGGCGGGCGAGTGCGCGATTTCCTCTGTGGTGCCTGCACGAGCGTGATAGCGCAGCAGCTCGCCGGAATAATAGGCGACCAGCATGTCGCCATCAGGCAGTGCATGCAGGCCGATGGTCTCTTGCGCCAGCGATGGCGGTTTCAGCGGCCACGCTGCCGGGCGCACGCTGCTGGGCGCAAGTACGCTGCCACCAAGTTCATCGCCGATCCACAGCGCGCCACCCGTTGTGCGTGCAATGGCCCACGTCGGGCTGCTATCCAATCCTTGCGCGGTCTGCCAGCTCTGCATGTGATCGTAGCCGCGCCATTGCAGCACGCCGCGACCATAGGTGCCGATCCATAGCACGTGATTGCGGTCGTAGAGCAAGGCGTCGATGCCGATGTCCGGCAGGCCATTGCGGGTGTCGAAAATGCGCCACGTCTTGCCGTCCCAGCGTGCCAATCCGTCGTTGGCGCGCGTAAGCAGGCGGCCGTGATCGTCCTCGATCATATCCAGGTAAGCGGTGACGACGCGTGCGCCGGGCAGGTCGCGGTTTGCGAACGATTGCCCGCCCACCGGCAGCGCGCGGATGTAGCGCGGGCTGCGCACCCATAACGTGCCATCGCGAGCGCGCAAATAGGATGTCCAGGTATCGGCGGGAATGCCTTCGCGTTCGCTCCAAATGCGCAGTTGATCGCCTGCCAATTCGCATAGGGATTTATCGCAACCGAACCATAGCGAGCGGCCATCGCTGAAAACACTGGTAATGTTTTCCAGGGCCGGGTTTTTGCCAAGTGCCTGCCGATCGAAGCGCGGATGCAGGTGCCATGCCGTGCCCATGGATTGGACAACCCATAGGTGGTGTTGACTGACGACGTACAAGCGGCCATCGAGGTCCGCCAGCATCGCACCGGGGTCCACTTGCAAGGGATGTGTGCTTGCCGTGACCGATGTGAATTGCATGCCGTCGCCCACATACAGCCCCGTGCGCGTACCGACCCAAAGCTGGCCCGCGACATCTTCGTGCAAGGCGGCAATGTAGCTGCCGCGCAGGCCTTCGGCGGCACCGATGCGCTCAAAAACATGGCCGTCGAAGCGGAATAGGCCGTTCTCCGTACACACATAGACGAAACCGCGGTGGTCCTGCACCAGGCAGTTGTCTTCCAGGCTGGTCAGCCCTCTTGGTTGCGTGAAGGACGCAAGGCTGATGGCCTGGCTATGGGCATGCGGAGCCAGAACCCACAGCATGAGCCACGCAAGCCATGTCCGAACACGGTGCGGCCAATGCTTCCCAGCTGATGATTCTCTTGGCTTCCCCGTTGACACTTCGTGGCGCCCCGTTCGCCGTACGCTCTCCGCCTGCGCGTGGCTGATTCTTGCTTATCTGCGCAGGGAACGGTAGCGCAGGGCTGGCAGGCGTCGGCTAATGACTCAAGCTCATTACCGGCGCAGGCGGGAAAGCGGAGCGGGGAGCGGACAGCGGCCCTGCTCGCCGGGTGCGCGTCGATTGGCATGTCCCGGTTAGGCGTTCAGCAACAACTTAGCGAAGAGCAATCTTGCGTTGTCCGATATCGTGGAGTGGAAAATGACGACGCGGGTAACGGTGAAATATTCCAGCTGATATTGCGCGTACGTTGGGGTAGCGCCGAATTCCGGCCACGGCATGTATCCAGGTTGCGACGTTGGGCTTGGCATGCGCTCAGCCCAATCCACTACGGCAAGGTTGGAATTATGGGCAAGAAAAAGGCGCGGGATTTCCGCGCCTTTTTGGTTTTCATGCTTGGCAGTTTGCCTCTCACCCCACTCTTCCCCAAGGAAGAAAAAATAGAGGCAAAGCGCACTTCAACGCCGCTTGATCCTGCGACGCGTAGCTTTCTTGGCAGTCTTATTCGCCGGGCCGGCCTTTTTCCGGGCGACGGCACCATCGATCAGCAGGCTTTCTGCGGTGACGCCGCGCTTTTTCAGTGCCGCCGCGAACCACAACGGACGCTTGCCGCGGCCGGTCCAGGTTTGCGAGGGATCTTCAGGATTGCGGTATTTGGGGGCAACGGTTCCGCGCTTGCCAACCTTGCCGGCACGACCGCCGCGGACGGGATACACGTCAGCCAGGCCGAGGCCGGCGTTGCTGAGCAGGGTGTCGATTTTCTTGCGGATTTCTTCGATCTGACTGGATTTGGCTTCTTGCATTTGCGCGTTTGCGTTGGCAATGAGCGATTGAAGTTCTTTCGGTGAAAGGTTTTTCAGGTCAATGGCCATGACTGGTCCTTATAGTGGTTTTTTGGGTGATGCCGCTATCAAGCTAGTCAATATGAACAAATTTTGCAAATCTTTTTAACGTTATGTGCCGGAAAGCCTGCCTGTTTTTTACAATCAGGTAATCAGGTTTAGGACGTTAACTATTTTCATCGATTTAGAAAATAACACCTAAAAAGGCGTTTGGAAAAGAGAACGGGTTCTCCATTGCAGGCCATTTTTGAGCCTATAACCGAAGCGGGCGTGGCATAAAGGCACCACGCGCCCTATACGCCGCCGGGTGTTAGATATGGCCAGAAATCGGTGCCGTCATCACAGACAAGGGGGTTATTTATGTTCCGCAAGCCATTCGGATTTGCTGCGCATACGCGCATCATTACGATCGCCTTCGCAGCGCTTGTTTCCACCTCGGCATTTGCGCAGGCACCCAGCACCGGGCTTGGACAGGCATGGCCGAACGCCACGGATGTCAGCGTAAGCCCGCATTACCATGTGTATGTATTCGTTCGCGATGGCATTCGCTATGTGCAGATCAACGATTTGAACGGCACGGTGCGCGCGGCAGTGGCGATTGCGGACAACGTGGTACTGGTGTTGCCGGTGGGCGTGGACGCCGCCGACGTGACCACGGGGCGCAGCGTTGCATCAGGAAATGCGGGCGTGCCGGACACGGTTTATAGCGATGGCACCGCGCGTATTACCGCCACGGTGACGAGCACGGGCACGGTGCATGTCAACGTGGCGACGACGCCGGTGACCATACTCAATATTTGTACAAATCCGGCCAATTGCAGCAACGCTGTCGGTGGCGGTAACGGCGGTTGACGATGGGTTGGAACCGCCGGTTCCCTCAACGAATATACAGTTCCGGCGAGGCGGCGGGAGCCGCAGCACGCGGCTCCTGCATCCGCTGGCTGACGTCGTGCAGCAGGCTGGTCATACGAAACACATTCGGTCCGTTAAAAGTGTGCAACTCGCCGTTGTAGAGGCGAGCGTAATCACGCATCGCGATCGCGCTCAGGCTGTTGGCCCCCAGTTTGGCTGCCAGATGCTGCGTTTCCTGTTTCTTTTGGGTACTCGGCACGGATGCGATGGGATGAGCACTGCCCGCAACGCGCAGGGCAGCCCAGCGCTGCCCGTGAGTGAAGCCGCCACGCAGTGAGATGGTGATGGTGGACCAATCCTGTTGCGCGAGCACATACACCACCGCTTCGCAGGCCAGGCGATAAATGGCCGCGTGCACGCTGGGCGAGAGCTGGCTCAAACCACGGCCGGTCAGCTCGAAGCGATAGGCGATGCCGGCTTCGTCCAGCGCGCGTCCAATGGTCTCGCGCAAGGCGGCCGGCAGGCCGCGCTCGCGCCACGCTGTCGGGTGCATGGATTCCACCAGCTGATAGACCTGGCTCTGCGTGGCGGCCATCTGTTTGTAGTAGCTCTGGCCTTCCATGGGCGGAATCATGTGCTTGAAGCGATTGAGCAATCGCGTTTGGGTCAATTGCAAACCGCCGGCAACCTGTTCGAGCGTCTGCGAAGCTTGCCGCATGCGCAACTCGCACAAGTACAAGCCTTGTTGTGCCAGTTTGACCGCCGCCTTGGCATCGATGCGCTCCTGTTCCTCCACGGCATTTTGCATGCTGACGCGCACGCCAAGCGCAAGCAGGCAGGTGACGGAGAAGGCAAGGAAGGCTTGCGCGCCAATCACGTCCAGGTCGCCGATGCGCGATTCCATGTTGAGAAAGATGCAGATGATCGCCGCCGTGGTGCCGACCGCCGCCGCGCGCCAACCATGTTTTATGGTGAGCCACGCGGCGGGGAGCAGCATGGCCATCCGTATCACCGGCTTGATGTCCGCGACGACATGCACGTTAAGCCAATAGAGCACCGCCAATGACGGCAGCAGCAAGACCAGGGATTCCTGCAGCAGCGGGTTACCGATCCAGCTGGCAATTTGACGACGCCACGGCTGGGGCTTTTGCAGCTTGAGCGCCAGGGCGATCGGCAGAACGGTAAGAATGCCCGCGTACTTGCCGAGGAAAACCTGCACGGCCTGGATGCTTTGAAATTGATAGGGATGCTCGGTTCCGGCGGGCTGCACCACAACGAGCAGCAAGAGCACCGTAATGGTGGTCCACACCGCCGAGGACAGCGCGATGCAGACAAGCAACGCCTTCGCCCTGACCATGTGCCTGGAAGGGAACAGCCCCAGCTTGCGTTTGCACCACGCCACGATAGGCATGGCGAACAGGATGGCCGGGATCGAATTGCCGATCTCCCAGGCCAGCCCGAACGGTGCCTGCCCAGGCGAGGTGTAATAAAGCGTGGGGCCCAGTTCGGCCAGGGCCAGGGCGGGCCAATAGCGATAGGGCAACAGCAGCAGAACGCCCAGGCGCAGGCCGCTGACGATATGCCAGATGCCGACCGAATAAGGCCGCAGCAGCGTGTAAAAGGTTCCGTATATGACGAAAACCGCTACCTGCCGCAGCCACTTGTTTTCCATGATTGATTTCAGCATCGGTGCACCCCTGAGCTTTGGTTAAGGCAACACTGATTAAGTATCGCCGTCGTCATGATGTCTGGAAGGCTCGCAGGGTGTGTTGCGTGGCGCCGGGAAGACTGGCCGTCTTGCCAAGCCGCGCGGCGCAGCCTGCGGGCCTTCCAGACATCACCCCATCACTTTGAATTCAACCTGTTGGGGCCAGCCCTGTCTGTCCGCATGCCGCAGGTCCGCCGTCTCGACAGACAACCAGTCTGCCTTCGCCGACGGCCCTGTGGCCTGCGAACAGACAGGGCTGGTGACGACGGCGATACTTAATCAGTGTTGCCTTAAGCGCGCCCCTACCGTCCGTTGCGATATGACATCCGATGGTGCAACAGAGGTAATGCTTAGACCGTGCCACACATGCCCCGGCGTAGGTCCAGGGGCTGTTTTTTTTGCTGCTTGCGGCGAGGGCGGCGCTGGGGGCCATCATACGCAAGCCGGTTTCTGGAAACGTGAAAATGGACATGCAGCCCCGGGGCTGTATCACGTCTTTGCGGCTAGCCCAGCGCATGTTTATCGAGCGTGCAGCAGGGGAGCAGCCGTGGCCCGCGCCGGCAGTTCGCGCACCGTGTCAGCCTGTTGTAGGCCAATACGGCGCACGAAAAAGGGAACAATCGATGGATGGCGCACCTGCCTATGAGATAATCACTGATCCTGTAGCACACTGCGTTCCCATGACCCTCCCGAAAGACGCCTTCCGCCGCTTCCAGGAAGAACTCGCGGCCCTCGACAAGGAAATCGAACAACGTCCGCCCAAAAGCAGGAAAGAGACGGCCAAACAGGCTGCCATTACCGCCATGGAGAGGGCGAAAGAGGAATTTCTGTCGCTGAAGGCACGTCACAATCTGACCGTGGCGGACGTGGTGGCGTTTTTCCCCGAGGAAGAGGGGATAGCCTATCTACAGAGCCTGATTGCGCAGCAGGCGGAAGCCAAGCCGCGGCGGGGACGCAAGCCGAAGCATGCCTAGCCGTACGGGCCAGGATGCCGGCGCCATGGTTCCTCGTGGGTAACAAGCTGCCCCTTCAGGGCACAATCACGACCCGCCCCGGCGTACCCTGGGCGACCGCCTCGTACGCTTCCCGCCCTTGCGCCAGCGAGTAGCGATGGGCGATCACCGGCGCATCGAACTTGCCGTTGTCGAATTCCCGTGCAATCGCCTGCATCAGCCGGGCCGCCTCCACCACGCCCAGCTTGGCGCTGTCGGCGCCAAGCAATTGGGTTTCGTTGTGGTAGAAGTCGACCAGGTCCAATTCCACCCGGCGCCGGCCGGTAGCGCTGATTTCCACCACCCGGCCACGGCGCCTGGCCATCCCCAGCGCCGCTTCGAAAGCTACCCCGCCGACGCTGTCGAACACTACGTCCACGCCATCGGCCAAGCCCTCCAGGCTGCGTACGCCGGTGGCGGCGTGCTCGTCGAACGGCACGAAGGCATGCATGCGCTTCCCGGCCGGTGAGCTGGCATCCACCGGATACCGATCGATGCCGACGATGCGGCAGCCCAATGACTTGGCGATCTGCGTGACGGCGCCGCCGACGCCGCCACCCGCGCCTATCACGGCAATGGTTTCGCCTTCGTGCAGTTGCGCGTAGTCCACCACGCCCAGCCACGCCACCACGAAATTCACACCGATGGCCGAGGCTTGTGCGTGATCGAGTGCCGCAGGTTTGCGTACCAAGGCGGCGACTGGCAGCTTAATGTATTGAGCATGCGTGCCGTCGCGAATAAAACCGATATCGCCACCCGTACCCCATACCTCCACACCACGCCACGCCGGCGGCCCTTGCTCCACTACGCCGCTGAAGTCGCGGCCTGGAATGCGCGGCAGCGTGGTCTGCGAAAAATGCCCGGCCACATTCTTGACGTCGCTGGGATTGACCGACGCGCCATGCACCCGCACCAGCGCGCTGTCGGCATCCAGCCCGGGCATGGGGACGTCAGCGTACTCAAGCACATCCGGCGCACCGTGGCGGGTGATTCGCAGGGCTTTCATGCGGGTCTCCAGTTAGGGGGCGGCGGGTGCGGTAAGACCGTCCTAAGCTAATCTGCGCAAAATGACCAAGCAGGACAATACTTCCCACAAAGTAGGGCGAAGGTAAACGGCGGCATGCACATCATCCTGGTCGAAGATGACCTGCAACTGGGCGAAGCCATCCGGCAGGCGCTGGAACGGCTTTCCTATGCGGTGACCTGGCTGCGTGACGGACGCGAGGCGCTGGCGGCGCTGCGTGACCAGACGGCTGACCTGGTCTTGCTCGACTTGGGGCTGCCCAACAAGGATGGCCTCGAAGTATTGGCCGAAGCGCGCCGCTCGCACGTCAATACGCCGGTGATCGTGATGACGGCGCGCGACGGACTGGAAGCGCGTGTGCGCGGTCTCGATGCCGGTGCGGACGATTATCTGGTCAAGCCTTTCCACCTGGAGGAACTGAGCGCACGTATCCGCTCGTTGACGCGTCGCGCGCAGGGGCTTGCCGCCAATCGCATCGACGTGGGCGTGATCAGCTTGGATATCGGCACGTGCGAAGCCGAATACCGAGGCAAGCGCGTTGAACTCACGCGCCGCGAATTTTCCCTGCTGCGCATTTTGATGGAACGGGCAGGTCGCATCGTGCGCCGCGAACATCTGGAAAATTCGCTGTATGGCCTGGATAGCGCCGTGGGCAGCAGCGCGTTGGAAGTGCAGATCCATGCGTTGCGCCGCAAACTGAGTTTCGATGCCATCCGTACCATTCGCGGTGTTGGCTATATGATTCCGCGGGACCCCACGTGAAGCGAATGAGCCTGCGCGACCGACTGCGCTGGATGATCATTGCGGTGCTGATTGCGGTGCTGCTGCCGATCGGCCTGTATAGCTACGACCGTACCTTGAAAGAAACACGCGAGCTGCTGGATGGGCGGTTGGCGCAATCGGCACGCACGCTGGACGTGTTGATTCGGCGCGCCGGCCTCGATGCATTGCGCCTGCCGGCGCAAGCTTCGCTGGAGGTGCCGATCCTCAGTCGCGAAGACGAAGTGCAACGCTTGCACGCGCGTACTTACGAAACGGAAGTGGGCTATCAGGTGTTCGACATGCACAATCGCATGCGCCTGACCACGGCCAACCTGGCTCGCCTGCCCATGCCGCCAACGCCGGTTTCCGGCTTTGACAATCATTTCTTCGAGGGTTATGGCTGGCGCGTTTTCACCCTGGTGGATGACGTCAATAACGTGGTCATTCGCGTCGGCGAACGTGATGACAGCCGGCGGGATATCACGCGTGCGTTGTGGCTCGATCTGGGGTTGCCGCAGTTGGTCGGCCTGCCATTGCTGGCGATATTGGTGGGTTGGGCGGTACGGCGTGGCTTGCGCCCGCTCGAACGTTTGCGGCAAGCGCTGGCGTCGCGCTCGCCGGGCAATCGCCAACCGATCCAATTGGACCATGCACCGCAGGAATTGCAGCCTGTGGTGGATGCCTTGAACGCGCAGCTGGAGCGCCTGGAGGATGCATTGGAGCGTGAGCGTCGTTTCAGCGCGGACGTCGCGCACGAACTGCGCACGCCGCTCGCATCCACCATGATCCACCTCGATGGCGTGATGGCAGCGTCGCTTCCTGCCGATGCCGAGGTTGCATTGTCCAGCGCGCAATCCGGGCTCGCGCGCCTGGCACGGCGCATCGAGCAATTGCTGGCACTTGCACGCCTTGAAGCCGGCGTGGCCGCCGGCCAGCGCAACGAAGTCGACTTGATCGTCGTGGCGATGAATGTGATTGACGAGCTCGCACCGTTGCTGGGCGAGAGCGGCGTGGAGTTTGCGTTTGCCGAACACGATGACAGCCTGAAGATGGATGGCTATGAGGCGGCGCTCGCTGCGTTGCTGCGCAATCTCATCGAGAACGCCATGCATCACGTGCCGATGGGCGGGCAGGTGCAGCTGTCCATGCATCGTTCGCAGGGCGGCATCGTGATCGAAGTGGTCGATAACGGACCGGGTATTCCGCCCGAGCGGCGGGCGAGCGTGTTTGCGCGCTTTCATCGCGAGTCCAGCGGTGGCGATGGTTACGGCCTGGGACTTTCCATCGTGCAGCGTGCGGCGCAGTTGCACGGTGCGACCATTGATTTGCTGGATGCGCCATGGGGGCGCGGGTTGCGGGTGCGGGTGGTTATTCCCGGCAATTAACGCCTGACAGGGATTCGCTTCAAAGCGGCATTCGCTACGAGCTATCGGGTCTCTTCGCGTCATTCCGGCCTTCGCCGGAATGACGCGCAAAAAAGTCTTGCGCAAAAAAACGCTTATAACGTCAACGTCACACTTGCCCGCACCGTCCGCGGCGTGCCCTGGTTGAGAATGAAACCAAAACTCGTCAGCCAGTACTTTTCATCGGCAAGATTGTCGATGCCGACACGGTAAGTCACTGGATGTCCGCCGAGCGTGCTGGCGTACCGCGCACCCACGTCGAACGTGTGATACGCGGGGACAAAATTGCTGTTATTGGCCTCGATCGCTTGGTTGCCCACATAGCGCGCGCCCGCCGTCAGCATCAGGCCGGGGAGCTGCGGCACGCTGTACTCCGCATACAGGTTGCCTTGCAGCTTTGGTGCGCCATAAGCACGCTTGCCATCCGCGCCGGGTGCGGCGCGGATGTTGACGGCATCGAGTGCCATTACGCCGCCGAGCACGGTCCAATGCTTACCAAGCGAGGCTTGGAACGATGCATCCACACCGCGGTAGCGCGTCTGGCCATCTTGCACATAGACATTCTCCGCATTGAGGTACTGCAAGCCACGTTGTACCTGGAACAGCGCAAGATTCGCACTCCATGTATCGAACTCGGTTTTCGCGCCAAGTTCAAACTGCTTGCTGGTGGTGGGCGCAAACGTCTGGTACGCATTCACTGCGCTTTGCGGTGCACCGGTGGCCTGTTCCAGCGATTGCACGTAGCTGGCGTACAGCGTCATCGGTGCCAGCGGCTTGTACATCAGCGCGACGGTCGGCGTCACCGGCTTTTGGTCGTAGAGTGCCGTGGCTTGCGTGCTGCCCGGCCCGAATGACTTGTCCAGGTAATCGATGTAGCGCAGGCCAAGCAGCGCGGACCACTGCGGCGAAAAAATAAGCATATCGCTCACAAACAACGCACGTTGGGTCGTGGTTTGCGCCAAGTACGTGGCGCGGCTCCATGATGGGTCTGGGTTGGGTAGCAGGGGCGGGGCGAACAGATTGCCGGTTCCGAGCACCTGCCCGGCGCTGATGTTCCAGTCTGCCGGGTAGTGCGAATTCAACGTTTGCTCAGAGGCACCGAGCACCAGGTCGTGCTTGATGAAGCCGGTGGTCAAGGTACCGTTGAACATGCCTTGCCACTGCGCGTAGTTGTAGCGCGAATAGCCCAGGTAGTTGAGATCGGTGTAGCCGCCTTGGTTGTCGGTAAGGATGATGGCGCTGTCGCGGTTCTCGCGTGTCTGCTTGGCGTAGCTGTAGTCGAGATGGAAGCTCCAGTCAGGCGAGATCTCCCACTTCAGGCCCGTGTTCGCTACGCGGTAGCTGGTTCGATAGCCCGTGTAGGGCTGGCTGACACGTTGATCGCCCGGCAGGGGTGCGGACACGCGTACGGGCTCGGCAACGGGGTAGCCGAAATCCTGCCCGAGGATGATGCCGTAGTAGGCGCCTTGCACATCGCGATCCTGGTAGATGCTGTTGAAGTGCCACTGCAGGCTATCGTTGATGTTCTTGGTAAGGGCAAGCGAGGCGCACAATATGGCGACGAAGCCGAACACCTATGAGCAGCCACAGGGCGATGAGGAGGCAGCTCATCATCAAACCGACGCAATCGTCGGTGAATTCCCTGCTCAAATCGCCGTGCCGTCCGCTAAAAAGAGGTCGGCTGATGGACGGATTGTTGAGCAGATATTTCACCTGCAAACTCCGTCCACCATTTTGGATCGCGTCCCAATCCTTTTTGCTGACATTCACCCAAAGCTTCGATCGCCCCAGCTCGTCAGAGACGGTGTAGGTTCGTGTCCCCAGATCGAACGCGTATTGGACTTCGTATCCTCTGTATCGGCTCGCTTGGAGAACAGTGGCTTGGGTCGTGCCCACTTGGCTGGGGTCGCCCAAGGCGATGGTAGCGTCTTGATGCACGCCTGAAAGAGCAGCAATACCACGGAGCCACACAGCCAAATGAAGATCGGAAGCAAGCACCGATCGAGATCTGCATAGGCTTGCCGAACGTTGATCATCTGTCGTTCCTTTTCACATCGAACAACTGATGTGGATGGGTGTATTCAAAGGATTAATGCTATGCGTGGGCGACCCTTCTGCGGTGATAGCAACAAATGAGCAGATGAGCAGGCCAAGAGCCGCTATGCCGCGTCAGATTGATGGCCACCCATCCAGATGGCTGACACTAGCGAACGTGGCAAACGCTAGGCAAGAGCGTAGATAAAGAATCACGCTCATGCATTGCTTCTCGACCTCGGCGACAATTGTTGGCCAGGTGCATCAAGGTAGGGATTTTCCTTCCACATCCGTTTGAGATGGAGAGAGCGGCGCGGCACTTGACGTGATTTGTCACGAAAGGTCACGATGAGTCCTCGCGTGATATTGCGAAGTGCAAGCCAGTGAGTAACGCTCAAAGGAAGAGACGGATGCTGCTGAAACAGGGGAGTGCCATGTGCATTGAGATGTGTGCCCGCGATGTCATCACGGCCATCGGGCCACCACTCTTGTGATCAAGCGAGCCTTGGCTGCATCGTAGCCAAGCCATGACGTGATCGGATCCTCTTTCCCACATCCGGTCGGCGTCAGATCCATCCACACAGATCGAATTGAGCGGCGACATCGCAGCTCATCACGGCCCTTTGCGGCCATTACATGGAGAAGAAGTATGTCGATCAGTGAAAAATTGCGCGCGCAGTTGCAAAAGCACGGTTACGACTCGTCCGCCGAGGCAACCGAACTGACGCGTGAGCAAATCGATGGCATCGCTGTCAGCGGTGCTGATTGGTTCGAACAGTTCCACCAGGACAGCAGCGGTCCGGGCCAAGGTGGTTTCTGGAAAGAAATCATGCACAAGGGTCCCCTCTGATATCTAGGTCGTTGCCATCAAAGTTGGCGCGCAAATCTTTTTGCGCGCCAACCCCATTCGAGGGGAGGGATCCGATGAACGACATGATCGAAACGGTCGATCACATTGAAGCTGTGATCAAGGTTGCTGAGCGCTGCAACATCAATTGTTCTTATTGCTACGTCTTCAACAAGGGGGATGAGTCGTTCAAGGATCGTCCCGTCAAGATTTCCCAGCGGATCATGAGCGAGACCGCGGCCTATCTGGCCCAAGGGGCACAGGATTTGAAGGCGAGCGCGGCCACGATCATCTTCCATGGCGGCGAGCCGTTGATGATGGGAAAGCGCAACTTCGATACGTTCGCCAAAACGCTGTTGACGGAGTTGTCGGACGTCCCCAATGTTCGGCTTGGCATCCAGACCAACGCCATGTTGCTGGATGACGAGTGGGTGGACATCTTTGCGCGCCACCGCATGAGTGCCGGCGTCTCGTTGGATGGTCCCGAAGACATCAACGATTTGGAACGGAAGGATCTTCGAGGCAGAGGCACCTATCAGCGAACGGTTGATGGCCTTCGCTTGCTGCAAAAACGCGCTAAACAAGGCGATCTGCCCTGGCCAGGTGTCATTTCTGTGATTCACCCCAAAGCGAACGGTCGAACGTGCTATCGCCACTTCGTGGATGACCTGGGGGTGCGAGGGATGACGTTTCACCTGCCCATGGACACGCATGACAGTTTTCGAGGGCAGGACCCCATGGTCTATGCCCAATTCTTGTGCGACGTCTTCGACGAGTGGGTGAAGGACAACACCAAGGACATCTACGTGCGGATGTTCAGCCAGCTGCTTTCCTTCTTTTCCGGGAAGGCAACGCCCGAAGACAAAACGCCTCATCACGTCCGCTTGCAGCACCTCACCATCGAGAGCGATGGCAGCGTGGGCATCGATGAGCTCAAACCCACACGGCTAGACACGGGCCGATACAACGTCGGGTCATCAACCCTGCGCGAGTTTGCCAATTCGCCCGCCTCGGCCCTCCTGCGGCAACTGCACACCCGCCTGGCCGAACCCTGTCTTCCCTGCGTGTGGCGGAACTATTGCCGAGGTGGTTTGCAGCATGGCGTGCAGGTCAACCGATGGAGCGATGCACGCGGTTTCGACAATGCATCCGTGCTTTGCGATGGCTTGATGAAAATCTACTCACACATCGCGCATCATGCGCTGGCGGCAGGGTTGCCGGAGGAGCGCATCGTGACAGCCCTTGAACACATCCCTTCCGATTTCTCTCCTTCAAAGGGACTGGATCGAGATGCTTTCCTTGCGGTTTGACGAACGAACCTTCCGTGCATCGAAGCCGATTGTCTGGCTTCTCATGTTGGCCATGGTGTTGGTGGCCGTGGTCACGCATGCCACTTCGATGAGCGTGGTGGTCTCGGGGGATCGCTACACCCTCGTCAAGCTGTCTAGCGATGGGCAGTTCGTCACCTTTGTGGATCGAACCGGCGAGCATCCTGTGTTGCGCCGACAACGGGTCGGAGCGGACCAGGCGCAGAACGTGGTGGCCTGGCCTGCCGGGGCGATGAACTATCAGGTCGCGCGTGATGGTTCCTCTTTTCTGCTGTTCGGACACGGAAAGGGCGGGGCGCCGTCGCTGTCCTACGTGTCCGCCACCGATCTGGTGACACATCCGGTTGAGGTTCAAGGAAGCATTGCGGGATTCGGAGGCGCCTCCGTGGACGACTTCGTGGTGCTGACGCAGGACCAATCTGCGCACCTCCACGTGCTGCACATCGCCTTCGGTTCGGGAAATGTGACCCGAACCGATGATCTTGGTGACGTCAGTGATGTGGCCTTCGATGGCAGTGGTCGGGTGAGAGCTGTTCGCTCGGGGCAAGGTGTGTGGGGGCCGATAGGTCATGCCTCACGACAAGGTCAGCCCGCGCCGGCATCGGCGTCGGTGGTCAGTGCCTCCAACGACGGCAAAGATCTGTGGTTCACGGATGTGGATGCCAAGGGGTTCAAAGTCCTGCGTCGACTCAACGTTGGAACCCAGCAATGGTCGCTTGCGAGCAACGCCAAGGATACGGACGTCTCATGGATCACCGTCAATCCAAAGACGGGCGGGGTGGATGGCTACGCCAAAGCCGAGGCCGAGCCCCAATGGGTGACGATGCCGGACATCGCCGCTGATGTGAAACATCTGACCGCCATGTTGATGGGCGTTCCCTACGTGATCGCCCGGTCGTCCGACGATCGCATTTGGCTCTTCGCATTGATGTCCAGCCGAATACCGGTGGGCTACTACACCTACGACCGTTCGAGCGGCCGCGTGGTCCACCTGTTTTGGGCACGGGAATTCTTTTCCGATGAACCCATGCTCCCTTCGGTGGCACGATGGATCCGAAGCGCCGATGGCACTCCCATTCAAGTGCTGGTGTCGCCACCGTCGCCCCAAACCTGCCACACCCCTCAATGTCCCTTCGTGGTGAAGCTCCATGGCGGTCCTCATCATCGCGACGATCTGACCTTTGATCCAGAAACCTACTGGCTTCAATCGCTGGGCTATTGGGTGGTCCGAGTGAATTTCCGAGGATCCATTGGCTTTGGCGATGTGTTTGCGCACGCCAGCAACCGCGAATGGGGCCGCAAGGTGATTGAGGATGTTGCGGGTGCGGTGGATTGGTTTGTGCAGACGTTCCCCGCCGACAAAACCAAAGGCGCCGCCATGGGCGGCAGCTTTGGTGGATTTGCTGCCATGGCGTTGGCCACGAGCCATCCAGATGCCGTGCGCTGCGTTGCTTCTCTGAACGGGGGCGGCGATTTGGAAGCCTTTGCCACCCTGCTGCCCCAACGGCAGCCGCACATGGCGGGTGACATTCGCGAAGAAGTTGGCGATGTGCAACGCGCCATTGATCTTCGCGACATCCGGCAGCAGTCCCCCGCCGCCCACATTGACTCCGCCAAAGCGCACTTCCTCGTCGAATACGGTGAACAGGACACCACATCTGTGAGCGAGGAATCATCGCGATTTGCGCAAGCGCTGAGGCAGCAGGGCAAGCCTGTCCTGGAAGTGATCTATCACAACGAGGGCCATGAGCTCACCGATCCGGACAGCCGCCGCTATCACTTTCAACTGCTCAGCGATTTCCTGAGCTCGTGCTTTGAGGGAACCCCTTTGTCGGCCGACCAAGGACGGCCTGGCGGTGTCTCTCTGAACGACACATCGGTTCCTGACACACATCCGGGTTCGCCATGATGGATCGCATCGCCATCTTCTCGCGTGGGGCTATGGCTCGATCGCATCGGGTCCGCAAGATGGTCACTGCGGCCGTCCTGTGTGCTTTCTGGTTGGTTCTGCATGCGGCTCATGCGAGTGACATCGCTTCGCAAAGGAATGTCACGCTGAGTCCTGACGGCAATCTGATAGCTTACGTGGAGTCGGAACAGGGTGCGCCCTACATCTGGGTGGCACACGCACACAATCCGGCCAACCGCAAAGCTCTCACCATTTGGAACAGCACCTTCGTTTCCTACACCTGGTCCGCTGATTCATCGCGGCTTGTTTTTCAGCGGCGCGACGGTAACGGCCACTACGCCTTGGGTGTTTTTCCCGTCGACCAAAAGGGAGAGCCGGCCTGGTATCAAGGAGGCGCTAACGCCGCCTTGCATCGCTATGTGTTGACCGATGACGGTTCACTGGTTGCCTTGGAAGTGGACGGTGAAGGGGTACACGTTAGGACCTTTTCATCCGGAGAGACCGACCGGCGAGAGGTGCTGACGATTGCCGCCGCCGATGAGGCATTGATGACGCCCGCCGGCACGGTGGTGGCGTATCACCGCGCGGGCCGATGGTATGTGGGCCGTCGCGGGGACTACCGAGAGGTTGCGGACATGCAGGGCGCGCACGTCATCAGTGCGGACAACCAAGCCGTCTATGCCGTGAAAGCAGCCACCGGGGATGATGTCCGTTTGATAAAATACAACGTCGATGATCAGCACGAAACGTTCCTCACGCGCCTTCCTGCCGCATCGACGGTGACTCCCAGCGATGCGGGGGTGCGACTGATCCGTCCAACCAGTGATGCGCCCTGGATGGCGATCGATTCGCAGTTGGAAATGGATGTGGCTTACGCCAACGCGAAGGGCATGGGTGAGGCCGTGCACATCCAACTGTCCGACGATGGCAAAACATGGCTGCTCAAACTCAATCCTGGGGAATTCCCGGGGGATGCGCGCTACGCGATCTACTACACCGATGACAAAGCCTTGGCGCTTTTGTTCGGTCCGAGTGGTTCCGTGCTGGGAAGCGTTCACTGAGCCGCCATGGGTTACGAGATCTTCCGCGAACAAGCCATCAAGGCAGCGTCGGCTTCCACCTTGCCGACCATCACCTTGCAGCCTCCGCGCCTGGGATGGTTGTTCTGTGCATTAGGCATTTTCGTTTTAAGCGTGCTGGCTGGCCTGTTGTGGCTCGGCAGCTACACCAGCTTTGCCCAAGCGGATGGCTTGTTGACCCCGAGCGGAGGCTTGCTGCCCGTACAAACCAATCACGCCGGGGTCGTGACCAAGGTATTCGTGAAGGATGGCGATCATGTGCAGAAGGGAGCACCGCTGCTGCAATTGACGGATGATCAGGGCACGCCGACGCAAGGGGAGACTCAGGCTTCCATCCTCCGTGAACTGGCATCCAAGCAAAGTCGCCTGCGCGATGATTTGGCGAGCGAAGAAGCGACGGGCCAACGCCAAGCAGACAATCTCAAAACGAAAATTGCCGGTCTGGGCCAGCAGATCATCACGGCTCAGCATGAAGTGGCCGTTCAGAAGGAACGTGCCGACGGTGCCATGTCGCTTTATCTCACGTGGGACAAGGCGAGCGACACCGGGGCGGTGTCACGGGCGCAGGTGCTGGCCCAGCACGACACGGCGCTGCAACTCAAAGCTCAGGTCGACAACGCGCAACGAACCTTGATGGATTTGCAGCGTCAGCTGGACGACGCGCGGTCACAACTGGCGGACTTGCCCAATGCGACCGCTGAAAAGCGCCGCGCCACCCAGCGCAACATGTCCGACGTCTCCCAAACCATCCTTGAACACGAGTCACTGCACGCCACTGTGCTCTATGCGCCGGTCGATGGCACGGTGACCAGTTCCTTGGTGCATGTGGGTGATGCGCTCGACACGCATGAACCCGCCATGTCCATCCTACCGTCGGGATCGGCGCTTCGTGCGGAACTGTGGTTGCCGAGCAGTGACATCGGTTTTGCGTCGGTCGGCGATGCTGTCCTGTTGCGCTACGACGCGTTCCCGTATCGCCGTTATGGGCAGGGTAGGGGTGTGGTGATGGAGGTGGCCCGCACGGCGGTGCAGCCGGCCCAGGTTCTCAAATGGGGAGGGTTGCAAACCAAGGAACCGCGCTATCGCGTCATCGTGCAATTGCAACAACAGTCCATCCGTGCATTCGGGGCGGACCAGCCGCTGCTGCCGGGCATGATGCTCAAAGCCCGAGTCATCTTGCAGAAGCGACGGCTGATTGAATGGGCAACCATGCCATGAAAATCGATGTGAGCGCTAAGTCGGACGAGGAGCGGGACGCATGACTGAGGCCTTGGCGAAAATGGTGGCGTTTGGAAGGACGTCAAAGCTGCCCTTGATCTTGCAAAGCGAAGTCGCCGAATGTGCGCTGGCCTGCTTGGCGATGGTCGCCAATTACCACGGTCACAAGGTTGATCTGGCGAGCCTGCGCCGCCGTTTCGGCACGTCACTGCAAGGCATGAAGCTGGGACGGGTTGTCGATCTTGCTTCCGCGCTGGGGTTCAATGCCCGCGTCCTGCGGAGCGAGATGGGGTATTTGGCCAATGCCAAGATGCCGTGCATCCTTCACTGGAACTTCAATCACTTTGTTGTGTTGAATAAGGTGGTCCGCGGCAAGGCGGACATTTTTGATCCATCCCGCGGGCGGTATTGGATGCCCCTGAGTGAGGTGGCCAATCACTTCACGGGTGTGTTGGTCGAGCTCAGCCCGCAGCCCAACTTCAAAGTGATCGAAGAGCGAAAGCCGGTTTCGTTACGCCGACTGATGGGACCCATGTCGGGTGTTGGCCGGACGGTTGCCCAGGTGATGGTGCTGGCGCTGTGCATCGAGTTGCTGACACTTGCGCTTCCTTACCAAATGCAACTCGTGCTGGATCAGGTCATCTCGTCGGGTGACAACACGTTCTTGATCACCACGACCGTTGCCTTTCTGGCAGCGGCCGGATGCCAGGCCGTGCTGATCCTCGCAAGAGGTTGGATCCTCAGTTGGTTTGGCGTCTCGTTGGGCAACCAATGGACGATCCATCTCTTTGCGCACCTGCTCAAACTGCCTGTCGACTTTTTCTTCAAGCGCCACATGGGCGACGTGGTGTCGCGCTTTTCCTCCGTGAAGACCGTGCAGGGAACCTTGACCGGTTCCTTCATCGAAGCGCTGTTGCATGGGGTCATGGGCACGTTGAGTTTGGGGATCTTGTTTGCATACAGTGTTCCCCTGGCACTGGTCATTCTGGTGTGCGCAAGCCTGTATGGATTGCTTCGCTGGCTGTCTTACCAAAAGTTGCGCGTGATCAACGAAGAGCAGCTGGTCTACGCCGCTCGTCAGCAGTCCGAATTGATGGAGTCGGTGCGCGGCATCCAGGCGATCAAGCTGTCCAACAAAGAGAACCTGCGTTGGATCCGCCTGGCCAATGCCACGCATGAGGCTTCGGAGCGTGACCTGAAAAGTCAGCGCCTGGGGATGACGTTTGGCGCGCTCAGCCAAGCGCTGTTTTCAGGTCAACGCATTGTCGTCGTCGCGACCGGGGCGTTGTTTGCCATCCGCGATGCATTCTCCATTGGCATGCTGGTGGCGTTCGTGACCTACGCTGATCAATTCACCGTCCGCGCCAGCGGCTTGATCGACAAGCTCATCGGGCTTCGCCTGATGACCCTTCATGCTGAGCGCATCGCCGAGATTGCGTTCAGCGAGCCCGAGCAACAGGTGGGCAGAGGGGTGTCGACACACTTGACGGTTGGACACATTGAAGTCAAAGACGTCAGCTTTCGCTATGCGGAAGACGAGCCCTACATTCTTCAAGGGGTTTCCTTCACGATTGAACCGGGAGAGTCGGTGGCGATCGTGGGCAAATCGGGGTGCGGGAAAACGACCCTCGCCAAAATTGTGCTTGGACTTTTGCAGCCGACGAGCGGTGCCGTCTTGGTGGACGGGTGTGACATCCGAACGTATGGACTGGATCGTTACCGCTCCTTGGTTGCGGCAGTCATGCAGGACGATCACCTGTTTGCCGGATCGATCGCGGAGAACATCGCGTTCTTTGATGCGGAACCCTCGGTGGAGGCCATCGAAGCCTGTGCGAGGGGGGCGGCCATTCATGACGACATCATCCGCTTCCCCATGGCCTATGAAACCTTGGTGGGCGATATGGGATCCTCCCTTTCGGGTGGTCAGAAGCAGCGCGTGCTGTTGGCTCGGTCGCTCTATCGGAATGCCAAGCTGCTGGTGCTGGATGAAGCCACCAGCCACCTGGACGTCACCAGCGAAATGAAGGTCAACCGATACATCCGAGGCCTGGGGCAATCCAAGATGGTGATTGCTCACCGGCAGGAAACGATTGATCAATGTGATCGCGTCATTTCATTAGAACCGGTTGCGGGCTGATCGGCTTATTCCTTTTCATGACGAGCGCCGCGTCGGCGGCACCAGCAACGGTCGTGCTCAGCAAGACCTTTGATGTTTGCGCCACGCCCGTCCATGGCGTGCGCTACCAAATGACCGAAGGCTTGGATGCCGCATCGGGAACGGCCAAGCAGGGTGCAGCCACCGTGAGCATATTGATTGGCCGTCACCCGGAGCTGCCGCCGGGCATCAAGAACCCGTTTGGCACCACCTTGGCGCCAGCGATCGCTTTGCAAGGACAGGCGCCCAAGGCCGATGGCACCGGCAAAGTCAGCCTGTATGCGTATGGCGTGGGCATAGTCAACATCGGGACCAAGCCTTTCCAAGACCAAATCCTGATCACGATGGAGGCCAACAACGGAGTGGCCAATCTAGCCTTGCTCGACAAAGTGGGCCACGCCCTCTTGCGATGCCGGCCGAACTAATACCACGGACCGCCGGCACCCATGAGCACGATCACCAGAATTTTCGTTGGATTGGTGGTCTTCGTGCCCTTCCTCTACATCACCTCGTGCTCCGTCATTTCCCGCGTCCACGAGCATGACTTCGCCCTCGTGAAGGAGGGCGATGCCGAGGCCCATGTCATCACCACAATGGGCCAGCCGTCCGATGAAGAGCGGGCAGGGGGCCGACGTGTTCCTCGCTACGATGCTCCTGAGTGTGTAGCGCCATGCGTTCAACGACTGTGGTATCTCAATCGCCTCAGCATCGTTGGTGAAGCGTGGATGATCGAGTTAAGCGACCAGGGGCGGGTGGTGCGAACCGCCTATATCGTTTCGCCCTGACGGTTGATGCGCTCGTGTCGTGATGCTGAGGCCCTTGGGCAGGGGCGGCCGTAGGAAAACACCACGCCGGATGGCTGGTCGAATACAAGTTAGCCCGGCTACTCGCTCAGTCTGAGTGAGTTTGATCGAGCACGCTGAGCCCGACCAAATCTTGTCCTGAATAATGGACAAAAAGGGTCCTGGCGAGTTTCTGTCCAGAATAAGAGACATTATGGGGCTCAATCATCGGCGCATTTTCGTAAAGTGCGTCCAACGCCATGAGGCCGAGCCATGAACGAAACCGCCAGTAATTCCGAAACCGACGAGCCATTCCACGGTGATGCGCTTTTTGCTACCACCCGCGATAGTTTGGCCGGTGCTCTTCGCCGCGCAATGCAGGTGGCGTGTCAGAACGATCAGGGTGGGATGTCCAAAATCTCACAGCATGAGTTGGCAGATCGAGCAGGGCTCGCCCGTTCCAGCGTAGCCAAATATCTCGCCGGAAGCCATGGAGATGGTGAACGCTCGAACCCGGACCTACGCTCTTTGTGCCGCATGGCCGCAGCCCTCAACGTGCCCCCAGCTCTGTTGTTGATGCGCACGTCAGATTGGACTCGGTTGGTGCAGGCCGCCCATACGCTGAGCTTGGCCATGAAGGATGCCGGAATCCAAGCTGTGGCTGATGAGCTCGGGATTTTCAAGGAAAATCCCGCCGAGCGCGCCGCCATGGCTCTGCAAGTAGCTCAGCGCATGAGCATGACCACATCGCAGCCGATAAAGATTGATGATCACGGCGATTCCAATGCCCGTGCTCGACATGAACTTCAATCCATTCATGACCGCCAACGTATGGGGGTGGTTACCACCTGCGCCCTGCCGCCTCTCGGGCGATTGGACCAGTATCAGCAAGCCGCTCTGCTTTGTCTCTGCGCTGTCATCGGCGCCACCACCCACCAGGAAGGAAATTTATGAGTCTGTCTGATGTTCTTTTGAATGCAGATGTAGAAGACCTTGATGTTTTGACCGACTACATCACAGATAAAGGAGAAGGACGCCTCTCCCTTGATAGTGATGTCTGCAAGCGTCTGATTTCCTGCAAGCAATCTGGGCATTACTCCCGGGCTGATCGCGAACTAATTGACAAAGAAATCCGTGCTTTTGGCGGCAACTCCATTGTCAACTTATTCCGCGGCGGCGAGGGCATCAAATACGGTGAGTTGGTTTCGGACGTCGGCACGCATCTGAAAGTTAACTTTGCCAAGAAGGCGCCAGCTGCGAACATTGAAGTGGCGATCTTGCAGAAAATTTTCACCGACTCGGTTGCCAGGATGTCGGAGGTTGAGCGGAAGCAAGTGCTCGCCGAGCTCAACGTGGGCGAACTTGCCGGTGCAGGGCCGGCACAACTTGCCACTGCCATCGGCGCCTCACGGCTGGCCGGATTTGCAACCTATCGTATGGCCGTCATCGTGGCCAATGGCATCTCCAAGGCGCTCCTTGGTAAGGGGTTAACGCTTGCGGCCAATGCTGGCCTGACCCGCGTTATCGCGTTGGCCACAGGTCCAATCGGTTGGGTGATCACAGGTTTGTGGACAATCGCGGATCTGGCCAGTCCAGCCTATCGAGTCACAGTCCCCTGTGTAATCCAAGTGGCATACATGCGCCTAAAAGCGTCCAACGCTAAGTTGGCTGCACCTACGACGCTGGCCTTGCCGCCGCCGGTGGTTGAGGGAACGTCAGCAACGAAATCAGCTAAGGATGATCATGCCTGGTTCGAGGCACAGGAGGCGAAAAAGAAATTAGTTGCTTCCTCCGCGAAACGCGCGGCCAAGAAAGTGGTTGCGAAGAAGGCAACATCAAAAAAGACCGCGGCAAAGAAGAAGGCGCCGAAGAAAGCCACTGCGAAGCAGGCCGCCTCAAAGACGCCGATGAAAAAGACTGCTGCCGCGAAGAAAGTTAGCAAGAAGAGTGGAATTCGAGCCAATAAAGGTCCGGCCTTGAAGAAGGCCGCCAAGAAAACGATCAAGAAAGCCGGCAGACACTAATACAGGCTATGGAGCGGACCTGGTCAGCAGGTCCGCTCCTCACAAGAGGATAGGAAAATGGAAGGTGCAGTTTGTAAGATCGTAGGAGCCACGGTCATTGCCGGGTTTGCCACGTATGGCTTCTTTAAGTTCGTCGCCAAGATTTGCACGAGGTGAGTAAATTTCGCGGCGATAGGTCTTGTGTGGTTCTTACTCGCAACGCTCTTCGCTCAGGATCAAGAGGTGTTCGCGATCAAGTATCGCGTATTGAATCCCGTCGTCCATGTCTCCGCTATGCTCATCTGGACCTACGGTTCCGTAGATCATCCAGATGCCGGCTTCCAAAAGCTGCTCAGTCATCCGCACACGGGTGTCGCGCTTGTTTCCGCCGATAAGTTCCCGCACGTCGTTTTGTGATGTGTGCACATCAAAGTTGGGATTATTCGCCTTGATGATGGGGCGAATCGCTTCGCGAGCTTCAATTCCTTGATCACGAAATGTTGCGTCAAGATTGATTGTCATAGCGGGATTGCCATTTAGTTGGACCTGATAGATCGAACCTTGGAATCGCGCATATCGCTTTGCGGTCGCTTTCTCTAAGGAGAGATAGACGGCTTTTCCAAATGGACGGATTGCATCGCTGTGGATTGGATCAAGCTCGGTAAGGCTGTGGCGTTCCGATCCATGAAAGAAAATTTTTTGAAGTAGATCACGCATTCGTTAGACCAATTGATTGGTTCGCGGAAAATCAGGATGGTGATTGGGCTTGTTTCCGTTGTGTCCCCGCTATGAAAGACCCCAAGTTTCGGTTCTGTTGATTTGGCACCCATCATCAGCTTCGATGAATTCCTACTCTCTTTCTGCTTCCGCGTGGCGGCACATGACGCAACGCGAGCTGGGCGTGCTCGATCGCCAGCTGCTCAGCGGCCTGTTGATCATCAAATCGAGATAAATAGCCATCCATGACGGCGGCATATTCCTTCATGGTCATCTGTCGAATGTGTGCATCGGCAAGCACGGCCATCGGCAAGTCAAGGCCTGTCAGGAGATCAACGGGTCGCCGCATCCCGTGGAAGTCCAGCGCCGCCATGCCGAATACCCATACGTCATCCGACCGGCCGTGGTTGAGGAAGCTGGCGAATGAGGGGTGTTGAATCTTCTTTGGCCCACGTCGCGTCGGCTCTCGCTCGATGTATTGCACCAGATCGCCCACCAGATAGCCGCTCTGGCCTCCAACCGTGATCAGCGGCGGCACCGGTTCTCGATTGGCGCGCAGGCCGTCGAACGTCTGGGGTGGCAGGTGCAACAGCGCTTCGGACACGGCAGAGGGCAGGAGTTGCATGCCGGGTAACTCGTGGAGAGCGGCGAAGAACGGATCGTCGTGGACGGTGGCGGCTTGATCCATGCCTGTTGATCTATGCCGGTTCTGATTGCGGGGCGACAGACGTTTGCTTCAACGCGGTGATGTATTCACTCAGCGTCATCCATTTACTGCGGTCGCTGCGTGCTGTCGGAACCTCACCGCGGAGTGCGGCAAAGAAGTCCACGGGCTTGCGGGGTGGACCGACCAAGGTGATGGGCCAGAGCTCATCAGGTGTTCCTGTGCTGACCCATGTTGAAAACGATCGATGCTTCATGGCGATCGTGCGATCTATCTCGGCGTTCTCTGCGCGTTCGCGCAGGAACCGCCTGATCTCACCCAGTGAATACCAAATCGCAGTGTGCGCCCTTTCTCGTGGCATCGGTGCGGTGGCTGTGGTGGTCGTGTGCGCATGCGTTCTTTCAACATGCCCAAAGACAGCCCGGTCAAGATGAAGACCTGTTGGGGCAACAACAGCACGCTGTCGTCGAGGTGGGCCACCTCGCGCAGCAGGAACTCTGTTGAGACCGCGGCAATGCGTCTTGGCATGACTGCATCATGCTAGCCGTGATCAAAACTTTTCAACCAGGGGCATCCGTGGGGATCCGCAGCGGATGGTGAGAGAGGAGGGATATTTCGAGATTAGCGCAAGTATTTGATTTAGTTGGTGCCCGGAGCCGGGATCGAACCGGCACAACCTTGCGGTCGAGAGATTTTAAGTCTCTTGCGTCTACCTGTTTCGCCATCCGGGCGGGAAGGGGTGCCGAATGACCGGCGGCAGGCGCGCGATCGTAACATGCAGTTGCGCAAGCGGAGCAATGGACTCCGCTTGATTTGTACCAGTCAGGCCACAGCGCTTTCCAGCGGCTGTCCCGGGCGCGCGTATTGCGCAAGGCGGATGGTGGAGGTGGGGCCTGGCATTTCCACGCAGGTGCTGCGACCCGAGCGGTTGTGCTCGTCGCGGGCGGCTTCGCGCGCCAGTTGAATAGCGGGACCAAGGCGCAGCTGACTGAACAGCGTGGCCGAGTCCCTTCGTATGCTCCAATCTCCATCAGGCGATTGTCTGAGCGAGTAGATCACCATCGATGCACTCCGGCAGGGTGGAACGCGTGACTTACGACAGCTATTTCGCTAATCATGGCACCAAAATTAGGACATGTATGTAGGTAATTTCCTACCTTGATTGTGGGAGTTGGCTCAAGATGGAAATTCCTTTCGGAACGCGGGGTTATCGACTTGCAATGTGTCAGAGACCTGCCTACTTTGCGAAGGCACAGTTCCTAACCAAGGAGGGCGCTAGATGATCGACGTTGTACTGGTAGATGATCACGAGCTGGTAAGAACCGGCTTCAGAATGATTTTGCAGCAGCCGGATATCCGTGTTTGCGGCGAAGCGGCCACGGCCGAGGATGGTCTAAGGCTGATCCGGACCAGCAAGCCGCATATCGCGCTGGTCGATGTCCACATGCCGGGCATGAGTGGCATTGAGCTGACCGAGCGCATCGTGCGGGCGAACCTGCCCACGCACGTGATCGTGGTGACGGTGGTGGAGGATGCCCGCTTTCCGAAGCGGCTGCTGGATGCCGGAGCGCATGGTTATCTGACCAAGAGCTGTGCGGCGGAAGAACTGCTCAATGCCGTGCGCCAGGTGGCTGGCGGCCGTCGCTATCTTGCGCCGGCGGTGGCGCAGCAGTTGGCACTGGCCACGCTGGATGGCGAAGGGTCGCCATTTGACGCCCTGTCCAGCCGTGAGCTGGAAGTGGCCATGATGCTGGTGCGGGGCAAGGCGCTCACCGCCATCGGCGAGCAGTTGAATCTCAGCCCCAAGACGGTTTCCACCTACAAGCAACGTCTGATGGAGAAGCTGCAGGTCGACCACGTGATCAGCCTGGCACACCTGATGACCGTGCACGGGCTGCTGGATACGCACAACAACCAGGTTGGGAACTAAGGAAGGTTCCCGTCTATTTTTCGACATGGCAAACAAAAGGGCCGGACGTCACGTCCGGCCCTTTTGTTTTAGACGGCTTCCGCCAACGACGATGCGTCAGGAAAGCCGGTTGTCGCGTTGATGATCGGCGGGAAGATGTTCTGCGTCGGAGGACGGTTCCTTCGTCTCACCGACCTGCTGGTTGTGAACATGCAATGGCTCGGCAGGTACCGAGTGATGCAATGGCGCAGCGAGCAGGTCGCCTTGCTCAGGCTGATGGATGAGCGGTGCCGGCGTCACCACCACCGGTTCTACGGCAGCGGGCGCGGTGATGGACTCGATCAGCACGGGTTCGTCCGCATGCTTGGTCTCGGTGATGACGATCGATTCGGCGGCCACGCGGGTTTCATTGGTGGTCGGCTCTACGTCGTGCGGTACCGAGACTGTCACCACTTCGGCTTGCGTCACCGTCGCGTCTTCATACGGCTGGGCAACCATTTCTTCGATCGCCACAGGTGCTTCTGTTTCTGCGGTCGCTTCGCGCACCGGAATGGGCGGAAGCACCGGCAGGTTGAACGACGACGGCACCGGTGCCGGCGCAATGATCAACGGTGCGGAGGGATGGGTGTCTTCAGCCGCTGCGGTAACGGTTTGTGGTTCACCCACCGTGACCTTGATGGATTCCACCTCGGCAACCGCTTCCTTCACCGTTACCGGTGCATGGCTTTCGGCGAATGGCATGGCGTGCACAACTTTCACCGGCGGCGCGGGTGTGTGGTCCGGTGCTGGTGCGGCAGTGACGTGAGTGGCGGCTGGCGCGGGCTTCTCTGCGGGTGCCGCGTCGGCTTCCGGCGCGGAAGTTTCCAGGTCATCGCGATCCTCGTCGTCCAGATCCAGCGCGTGGGCCTGGTCGTTCTGTCCTGCATCCGCAGCACCTTCATGACGACGACGGCGACGGCCACCGCGACGGCCACGACGGCGGCGCGACTGACCTGCACTCTCGGCCGACGCTTCGCCAGCGGTAGCGTTGTTTTCGGTTGCGGCGGTGACTGTTACGGCGACTTCCGTCGCTGGCGTGGGGACATCCGCCGGTTTGGCAGCCGGCGGATTGACGGGTTGCTGTTGCTGCGGCGGCTGACGCTCAACCTGCGGTTGACGCGGCGGCTGTTCCTGCTGGGTTTGCTTGTTGGTTTCGACGTCCTGCTGCTTGTTGCGCTGTTCGGCGGAAGCCACTTCGCCGGTCTGCGTCGGCGGCTTCGGCTGGCGCTGTTGCGGTTCGCGCTTGCCTTGCTGCTGGCGCCCCGGCTGCTCTTGGCGCTGGCGCTGCTGATTCTGGCTCTTGCCTTGTTGCTGTGCAGTGCCACGGGCTTCGCGCTGTTGCGGGTTCTGGCGCTGTTGCTGGCCTTCGCCGCGGGTACGTGGCTCGTTACGGCGATTTTCCTGCTGCCGGTTGCCGCGTGCGGCTTGCGGACGCGCCGCCACGGGAGCCGGGGCAGGTGCCGGCGCGACGGCGCCGTTGCCGCGGAACAAGCCGAACAGTTTGGAGAGGAAGCCACTTTGGGATGCTGTCGGGGCGGGTGCGGGAACGGCCACCGGCTGGCGCTGCCTGGTGACCGGTGCCACCGGCGCGGTGGCTGTTTCTTCTTCTTCGCGTACCGGCGCCGGACTGCTGGGCACGATGCCGCTCACCACCGGCTGCTCGCTGCTGCCCAGCATCTGGCCCATCTTGCGCACGACGTCGGCTTCTTCAGCCGTAAGGCGCTCGTAGCTGGGCTTGCTGTGCTCGCCCATGTCCGCTTCGCGGATGCGCTGGATCTCGATGTGCGGCGTCTGGAGCTTCTCGTCCGCCACGATCACGACGTGCACCTTGTTGCGCAGTTCGATCTCCACCACGCTGGCACGCTTTTCGTTGAGCATGTAGTTGGCCACGCTCTGCGGGGCCTGCACCAGCACCTGGCCGGTGTTGTCCTTCATCGCGTGTTCTTCGATCAGGCGCAACGTGGACAGCGACAGCGATTCCACGCTGCGGATATGGCCGTGGCCTTCGCAGCGCGGGCAGACGATCTGGGTGGCCTCGCCCAGCGACGGGCGCAGGCGCTGGCGCGACAATTCCAGCAGGCCGAAGCGCGAGATGCGGCCGATCTGGATGCGCGCGCGATCGAGCTTGGCGGCTTCCTTCAGGCGTTCCTCGACTTCCCGCTGGTGCTTGGGGCTGTCCATGTCGATGAAGTCGATCACGATCAGGCCGCCGGCGTCGCGGATGCGCAGCTGGCGGGCGATCTCGGTGGCCGCTTCAAGATTGGTGTTGAACGCCGTCTCCTCGATGTCGCCACCCTTGGTGGATTTGGAGGAGTTGATGTCGATGGCGGTCAGCGCCTCGGTCTGGTCGATCACGATCGATCCGCCGGAGGGCAGGCGCACGCTGCGGTCGAAGGCGCTCTCGATCTGCGTTTCGATCTGGTAGCGCGAGAACAGCGGGGTGTCGTCCTTGTACAACTTCAGTTTGCGCAGGGCGTTGGGCATCACCTGCTGCATGAAGTCGCGCGCGTCCTGATACAGCGATTCCTCGTCGATCAGGATCTCGCCGATGTCATTGCGCAGGTAGTCGCGCAGGGCACGGATGAACAGCTTCGATTCCTGGTAGATCAGGAACGGTGCTTTCTGGGCGTTGGCCGCCTGGGAAATGGCTTTCCAGGTGGCCAGCAGGTAATCCAGGTCCCACTGCAGCTCTTCGGCGTCGCGGCCCATGCCGGCGGTGCGCACGATCAGGCCCATCTCGTCCGGGACGGTGAGATGCTCCAGCGCCTCCTTCAGTGCCTGCCGGTCTTCGCCCTCGATGCGACGCGAAACGCCACCCGCTTTCGGGTTGTTCGGCATCAGCACCATGTAGCGCCCGGCCAGGCTGATGAAGGTGGTAAGGGCGGCGCCCTTGTTGCCACGCTCTTCTTTCTCGACCTGCACGACCACTTCGTGGCCTTCCTTCAGGAGGTCACGGATGTTGGACTTGTAGGGATCGAGGCCCGGCGTGAAGTACTCGCGGGCGATTTCTTTCAGCGGAAGGAAGCCATGGCGTTCGGCGCCGTAGTCGACAAAGCAGGCTTCGAGGGAGGGTTCGACGCGAGTGATGCGGCCCTTGTAGATGTTGGCTTTTTTCTGCTCGCGGGACGGGATTTCAATATCGAGATCGTAAAGGGTTTGGCCATCGACGATGGCCACACGCAACTCTTCACGCTGAGTCGCGTTGATCAACATTCTTTTCATTGTGTGTGATTCCTTGGCTTGGCCGCGCGTCGCGTGCCAAGGTGGCGCCTGGTGTGGCGGCCTTTCCTTCGGATCGCGCCGCTGCGGTAAAGCGGCAAAATAACGGTAACGTTCCCGATACCGGGATGATTCTATGCACGCACGCCGCATCATCAGGTCAACAAAACCGGACAAGCGGCTACCCGAACCGTTACGATGAATGGGTGTTTGCAACCGGTTGCCAAGACGGCCTACCGGAGCAAACCTCGCCGGCGTAACAGGCGGGCGCCCGGGTCCCAACGGGATGTCGGTGGACCGGGCTGAGCGCTGTGCGAGTATCCTCTCAACCCAGGTTTTTTTCAATGCAGACGGCAACTTCCCCCGATGTACCTCAAGGGGTGCGTCAAGTAGAGATCGGTCCGGAGCGGGACGGTCAGCGCATCGACAACGCCCTCGTGACCCTGCTCAAGGGGGTGCCCAAGAGCATGATTTACCGGCTGCTGCGCACCGGCCAGGTGCGCGTGAACGGCAAGCGTGCCAAGCCGGATACGCGCCTGAGCCAGGGCGATATCCTGCGCATCCCGCCGGTGCGGGTGGCCGAGCGATCTCCCGAAGAGGGGGCATCCCCGGCGGCGCTCGCCGCGGTTGCCGACACCGTGATCTTCGAGGACAAGCATTTCCTGGTCATCGACAAGCCATCCGGCATGGCCAGCCACGGCGGCAGCGGGGTGAGCTTCGGCGCCATCGAGCTGCTGCGGCAGGCCCGGCCCCAGGACCACCTGGAGCTGGTTCATCGCCTGGACCGGGACACCAGCGGCGTGCTGGTGTTTGCCCGCACCCGTGCCGGGCTTACCGGTCTGCAGGCGGCCATCCGGGATGGTCAAGTCACCAAGCAGTACCTGTGCTTGATGGTGGGACATCCACAGAAGGCCAAGTTCGACGTCAACGCCCCCCTCAAGAAGTTCGTGTTGCAGGGCGGCGAGCGGATGGTGCGGGTGGCGGACGACGGCAAGCCGTCGCTCACTTTCTTCCGTGAAATGGACCAGTACACCGGCGCCCGCCTGATGCAGGCCACCTTGGGCACCGGCCGCACGCACCAGATTCGCGTGCACGCTGCGCACATCGGCCATCCGCTGGCCGGCGATCCCAAGTACGGCGACAAGGAGGCGAACAAGCGCTTCCATAAGCAGGGGCTGCACCGGTTGTTTCTGCACGCCTCAAACCTGTCCTTCGAGCTGGACGGGCGTGCCTATGGGTTTTCCGCGCCGTTGCCGGATGACTTGAAAGCCGTCCTGGACGCGTTGGGCACCAAAGGGAAAAGCCACCGTCGCTGGTAGGCGCCATGGAGGCTGGGACTTCACCCACCCTACAAAAAGAAGCGCGCGCTGACTTCGAGTGAGCGCAGCAGCGTCCCTCCAGCGAGCCCCGATTCCACCAGCAAAGCGCAGACCGCGTGCGCCAGCACGATCGGCAATACGCTGCGCGAGCGCATGAAGCACCACGCCCACCACAGTTCGCCGACAAAGCACAGCTGCATCAGCGTTCCGTTAGGGGTGTGCAATAGCGCAAATACCAGCGCCACCGGCACGATGGCCCAGTTCGGTCGAGGCAGCATCTGCTCGAAGCGACGTAGCAGCACGATCAGCATCAACCATTGCTGCAACCAGGCCCAGGCGAAATAGGCAAGCACATGCCCCGGCAGCAAGGGACGCAGCGAGTGACCGTAGACAAGAATAAGTAGTGCTGCGACCGGCAGTGTCGCGAGCGGCCACAGCCAATGGCGGCCCGCTTCAGGCCAGCGCCAGAGCCGCGGCAGATGGCGGCGCTCGATCGCCAACGCATAAGCGAGGCCGCCGCCGAAGGCCATCACGCCCAAGGGGGTCGGTCGCAAACCCCAGTGCAGCCCAATGATCAACCACAAGGGACCGAGCAGGCAGCCGGCGATGTCGATCCAGGGGCGCAGTGGACCCTGGATCGGGCGCAATACCAGCCAGGTCAATGCAGCCAGATAAAGAACGCAGGCGATCCAGGCCCATGCCGGAGAACTGCGGACCATCCGTTTGGCGTGCGGCGTTTCGCCGGCTGGAACGATCAATGCGGCTGGCCAGCGACCGCGAAGCTCGTCGCGTAGCGCCAGCATGGCCTCCGCACTGCTGTCTTCAGGCAGACGGAACAGCGGCATTGGCCAGTTTTGCGCGGGTGCGCCGAGGCGGTCGAGGCCCTGTGTCGTAATGCGTGGCGGCAAATCGATCGCAACGTCTTGCAAGCGCGGCATCGGCTCGGTAGTGAGCAATGCCGCCGATGCGATGCGCACGCTTGCTTCCCGGGGTATCTGGATGCGCAAGCGGAGCATCTGCGCGATGCCCGGCGTCGCACAAGCCCCGGCTGTGGCGCTGCGCCAGGTCAAGGCGCGCAAATCGACATGCACACTGCCGGTGTGCGGGGTCAGCACCTCGGCTAGCGGCGCCAGGCAAGCAGGTGTCCGGCCGCGACCTTGCCATACCAGGCCGAGCTCGCCGGGCGAGTCGCTCTGCAACTGCAACTGCAACTGCAAGACCGGCCAATGCTTCAGGTCGAGCGACCACGCAACCGGCAAGCCCAGTTCAAACGGCGTGCCGTCTTGGCTGGTGATGCGCAATGCATCGTCGCCCCGCGCTACCGTTGCGTTGCCGAAAGCGCGACCTGCCACCAGGTCGCGCGGTTTGCGCAGTGTCCATTGCCAAAGCGGCTGGTTGGCTTCCACTCGCGCGAGCTGCTGTTGCGCCTGGTCCAGCAATTGCGTGGCGGCGACGGTCGCCGCCAAGCGACCAAGCGCAAGACAGCCCGCCAGCGCGACCAGCACGTAGCCGGCGCAGATCAACGCCGCCGGAAGCCGCCTGGTGGGGATCAACGTTCGAGCAGAGCGTCGACGCGCGCGGCGCAGATGAAATCGTTCAACGACAGGCCACCCACGTCGTGCGTGGACCAGCGCAGCTTGCAATGGCCGTAGCCTGCCTCGATATCCGGATGGTGATCCTCATGGTTGGCCATGAAGCCCACCGCATTGATAAAGCCTAGCGTGCGATGGAAGTTGTCGAAGCGGAAATCCTTCACCAGGGCATTGCCTCCCGCACCGAGCTTCCAGCCCGGCACCAGCGGCAGCAGCGCGGCGATGGCTGCTTCGTCCAGCGCATGCTCTTTGCCTTTACGCGGCTGGCAGTGCTGGGCGGATAGCGGTTGGGCATTCATAGCGATCTCCGTCGTATGCTCAAACGCGGGAACTGTACGCGAAAACGGCGAAAGCGAACATTCGCGCGAAACAGGACTAAAATGGTGCAGTATCGACGACGCCCCGTCGCGCCGCGCTAACCCGACCTACACAGCTACACAGCTAAGTGAACACAGGCATGATCGAGATTTCCGAACGCGCGCAACAGCATTTCCTGCGCTTACTCGCCCAGCAAGGCATCGATGGGCTGGGCATCCGCCTGCGCGTCACTTCCCCGGGCACCCCAGCTGCCGATTGCGAACTGGAATTCTGCGAACCGCAGGAGCTCACCGGCGGCGAGTGGACGGTGGAGTGCCAAGGCTTCAATTTCTACATCGAAGGCGACAGCGCGTCGTGGCTGGAAAACGCCACCATCGATTACGAGCCGAGCCAGACTGGCGGCCAGTTGAACATCCGGGCGCCGAAGATCAAGGGCCAATTGCCGGGGACGGACGCAGGCCTGGTTGAGCGCGTGCGCTACGTGCTCGAAGCCGAAGTGAATCCGCGCATTGCCGCGCACGGCGGACGCGTGAGCCTGCTGGAAGTGGATGCCGATGGCGTGGTCGTACTGCAATTCGGCGGCGGCTGCCACGGCTGCGGCATGGTCGATGTCACGCTCAAGCACGGCGTGGAAAAAACGCTACGCGAACGCGTGCCGGAAATCACCGCAGTGCGTGATGCCACTGACCACAAGGGCGGCGCCAATCCGTACTACAGCAAGAACGAAGGGCAGTCTGCGATGGGGTGATGTAACGAGGTGGCTGTCACCCGTTTACATCCATCTATCCTCAAGGCCGTCATTCCCGCTTCGCGGGAATGACGGCCATTACATCGCGAGAGCGATCAATCGCCCTGCACGTGACCTTTCAACGTATCCATCTTCGTCGGCAACGTTGAGTAATACGTGGCGATATCGTCGATATCCTGATCCGATAGCGTCGCGGCGAAACCCTTCATGATCGGGTTGTTGCGGCGACCGTCCTTGTATTCGTGCAAGGCCTGCTGGATGTAGCCAAAGTACTGGCCGGCCAGGCGCGGATATTGCGGATCGACAGCATTGCCGTCCGCACCATGGCAAGCAAAACAGGCGGCTGCCTTGGATTTGCCGTTTGCCGCATCGCCGCCGGCCAGCAGCGGCGCCGACACCAGCGCAAGAGCCATACCGAACGAGAGCAGCGTGAGCGTGCGTTTCATGCAGATGGAATCCTTGAGCTGTTACTTGGCAGCAATGCTGGAAAGATAAGCGGCAATATCCTGGATCTCCTGATCGGAGAGGCTCTGCGCCTGCGCCATCATGGTCGGATGCGTGCGATCGCCCGATTTGTATTCATGCAACGCGCTGATCAGGTATTGCTCGTTCTGCCCTGCGATCTTCGGCACCGGATATTGCGGGTACGCGTTGTTGGTGCCGGGAACGCCATGGCAACCATTGCAGGTATAGACGAGGGTACGGCCGTTTTTCTTGTCGCCCGTGGCATGGGCAGAGCTGGAACAAAACAGGACAGCAGCAGTGATGGCGGCCAGGCCAAACAATTGCAATCGAATCATCAAAAGGATCCCCAAGGTTCCAGCGGATGCGTGCAACGTACTTCAGCCGAGTATAGAGGCTGCTCCGGAGCCGTCACAATGGGCGATGCGAGCGCATGGGTCGCGACAAAAAGCCGCGCATCGCCGCCAATCAGAACAGGTTCTTGAGAATGTGGATGCCGGCGGTGTACTCACCGACGATGGTGCCCAGGCAAACCAGGAAGAAGTTGAGCAACGTGCGCGCCACGCGGTTGGTCCACCAGCCGCTCCAGTGCACGATGTCGTCGCGCAGGTTTTCGAAATCCGCCACGCGCGGCCGGCGCACCCATGCCTCGACCATGGCGCTGATGCCACCGGACGGAATGCCCGGACGGAACGGCTTGATCGGCCCGGCTATGAAGGCGGCGATGATGCTCAATGGATGGGCACGTGCCAGCAGTGCGCCAATTGCCGAGAAGCCGCCGGTAAACAGCACCCAGTCGCGCAAGGCCTGCGCGCCCAGCGCCGTGTTGCGATGGAAGGCGTAGCCGATCGCCGCAAACACCAGCAGCACGAGGCCGACCGCCAGCCATTTGGGCCACTTCGCCTTGGGCGGTGCCTTGGCCAGTTCCGCCACGGTGTCGCTCGGATCGGCCTGCTGGATGCGCAAGTGTTCACCCAGGCCTTTCAAGTGTCCTGCGCCGATCACCACCAGTACCTTGCACGGGTTGGCGGTGACGGAACGCCCGGCCTCCTCGCGCAGACGCGCTGCCATGTAAGCGTCGCGTTCGGCGATCAGGCTGCGATACAGCGGCGCCGATTCGTTGGCAAATTCGCTGAAGGCGCTTTCCAGCATGTCGCCTTGTTTGAGCTTCTCGATTTCCTTCTCGTCGATCGTCTCGCGCTCGAACACGCTGGCCAGCATGCCGCCGAGCAGGCCGAAGCGCTGCCAGAAACCCACGCTGTGCCAGGCGCGCTTGAGCGTGGTGCCCACTTCGCGATCGACCAGCCATAGCGGCACATTGAGTTCGGCCGCGCCATCCATCGCCGCTTTCATTTCGGCGCCGGGCTGGATGCCGTACTGATCGGCCAGGCGTTTCTGGAAGGTGGACAGCACCAGGCTCGCTGCCACCATGCCGGCCTTGCCCTCGCGGATCACGCGGAACAGGTCCATCTGCTTGAAGGCTTCCGGATCGCGCATGCCCTGCGCACGGCTTTCGCACAATTCCACTGCGATGGCATCGAACGATTCACTCGCCAACAACGCCTTCACCGCGTCCACGCTGGCACGTGACACATGGGCCGTGCCCAGCACCACATACTCCACGCCATCGCGCTGCACGCGCTCGATCGGCTGGCCGCTCAGGTCAGGCTTGGTGGGCAGGTGGGTTTCGGGGACGCTCATGCGGGGTAATGCAGGTGACAGGGGGACACCCAGCATGGAGATTCGGGGTGCCCAGTGCAAGCTTGCCTTTGAAAAGATGAGGATTTGGCCGATCTTCGCCGACTGGGACGACAATGCCAGCTTTTACGCGCACGGCGATGCCGGATTTGCAGTTATCAATCGCGGAAGCGCTTCAGTAGATCGCCATACGCATCGATCCGCCGATCGCGCAGGAACGGCCAGATCCGCCGCACGTGCTCGCTGCGCGCCATGTCGACCTCGACGATCAGCAATTCGCGCTTGTCGGAGCACGCCTGGGCCAGGAATTCGCCCTGCGGTCCGGCCACGAAGCTGTTGCCCCAGAACTGGATGCCCGCACCCACGCCGGCCGGATCAGGTTCGTAGCCAGTGCGGTTGCATGCCAGCAACGGAATGCCGTTCGCCACGGCGTGGCCGCGCTGGACGGTGATCCACGCTTCGCGCTGGCGGTCCTTTTCGTCTTGCGCATCGTCAGGATCCCAACCGATCGCAGTGGGATAAAGCAGCAGCTCGGCGCCGGCGAGCGCCATCAGGCGTGCAGCTTCCGGATACCACTGGTCCCAGCACACCAGCACGCCGAGGCGTCCCACCGAAGTGTCGATCGGCTCAAAGCCCAGGTCGCCCGGTGTGAAATAAAACTTTTCATAGAATGCCGGATCGTCCGGAATGTGCATCTTGCGGTATTTGCCGGCGATCGTCGCAGAGCGATCGAACACCACCGCGGTGTTGTGATAGAGCCCGGCGGCGCGCTTTTCGAACAGCGACGACACCACCACCAGCTTCAGTTCCTCCGCCAGCTTGCCGATGCGTGCGGTGCCGTGGCCGGGAATGGTCTCGGCGTTGTCGAACTCGTTGACCGATTCGTGCTGGCAGAAATACGGGCCGTTGTGCAGCTCCTGCAGCAGCACGAGTTGCGCCCCCGCTGCGGCGGCTTCGCGCAGTCCAGCTTCGATGGCGTCCAAATTGGCGTCGCGGCTGCCACGGTGCGTTTCCTGCAGCAGCGCAACCTTGAGGGTCTTGCGGGTCATGGGCGTTTCCTGGTCGCTTGGCGGCGAGAAACGCATAGTGTAGGCGAATGTGCGCAATCCCAACGCCGGCTGGGGTTGCGCCCGCAACGATATGTCTATCGCCCGTAGGTCAGGGTCTGTTGCGCCTTGTCCAGCACATGGCTGTGCACCATGAAACCCGCCAGCGCCGCGCTGGCATGGTCAGGAACATCCAGCTGCGAAACGTCCAGTGCGTAGACGGTGAATACATAGCGATGCGGCTTGTCACCCACAGGCGGGCAGGGGCCGCCCCAGGTGGTGGTGCCGAAGTCGTTATGCACACCGCGCGCGCCGGTGGGCAAGGCACCGCCTTCGGGCAACGAATGGATCGATGCGGGCAGATTGATCACCACCCAATGCCACCAACCGCTGCCGGTCGGCGCATCCGGATCGTAAACCGTCATCGCGAAGCTGCGCGTGCCTGCCGGCTGTCCTCGCCACTGCATGGCGGGAGCAAGGTTTTTCCCGCTGCAGCCGAAGCCATTGAAGGTGTATGCCGGTGCGATATGGCCGGTGGCGTCGGTCGCGTCGACGTGCAAGGAAAAATCCCCGGCGTGAGCAGCGGCGGCACTGAAGGCTAAGAAGACAGCAAGCGTACGGAGCATGACAGGCACTCGTGTTGTGGACAGCGGCAGAATACGCAGGCATCTGGCATCGGCCTGCCACGCCACGCGCAATCAATCGCCCGAAACGCTCATGCTTTCTTCAACGCCAGCCTTCCTTGCCTACCCGCGCAGCTCGGAAGGTAGCGTGCCGAAACGCAGGCGAAATCTCGCGGCAAAACGTGATGGCGAGAGATAACCGCAATCTTCCGCAATGCGCTTGAGCGGCTGCGACGTGGTCTGGATCAAGGTAAGCGCCCGGGCAAGGCGTACTTCTTCCAGCACGGCGCGAAAACTCGTGTTCTCGGCGGCCAGCTTGCGACGCAAGGTCGCCACGCTCATCGCCAGCTGCGCAGCCATCGCGTCGGCTTGCCATGCCTTGTCCGGTATCTCTGCCAGCAGCATGCGCACACGCTCGGCCATCGCGGGCGCTTGCATCGGTACTGGGCGGAAGCCACTCAGATCCAACGCTTCCAGCAACTCACGCACGCGATGCACCAGCACCGCTTGCGGCAATTGCTGCCGCAGGCCGAGTTCCACATGCGCAAACGACTGATCCAAGGCCGGGGAGGGCGGCAATACCGCCCATGTGACCGGCGCAGCATCCGCCGGCCATTGCTTTTCCAGCAGCACTCCGCGCGACACCGCCACGCAGCTGGAGAGATAGGGGCTGTCGCTGGCCGGCAGGTTTTCCACATTCAGCAGCATGCCGGGCGTGACCACCAGATAGTGGCCCACGTCGACAGCTTCACGCCGCACTCCGTCCGCCAGTCGTTTCTGTCCGGCGCGGATGCGCGCCACGATGAAGTCACCGAACGGCACCGCAGCCATGCGCTGCCGGCGCCGGGCATGGAAGTTGAGAAGCGCGACGCTCATGCGGCGTGCTGGATCAGCCCAGCAACCCCGCCGGCAATTGCATGGTGATGCAATGCAAGCTGCCGTTTTGCCAGATCAAGGGGCGGCAGGGGACTTGCACGACGGCGCGGCCAGGATGCGCTTCACCGATGATGCGCGCGGCCTCGTTGTCGGCAGTGTCGCCATAAGCCGGAACCAGTACTGCGCCGTTGACGATCAGGTAATTCGCGTAAGACGCAGCCAGGCGGCGACCGCCATCGATGATCGGCTTGGCCCAGGGCAATGGATACAGCGTGTAGGGTTTGCCATCCGGCGTGCGCAACGCAGCCAGTTCCTCGCCCATGCGCTGCAATTCGGCGTGGTGTACGTCGCCGGTATCGTCGCAAGCCTGATAAACGATGCGGTCGTCCGGCGCAAAGCGCGCCAGCGTGTCGATGTGCGCGTCGGTGTCGTCACCTTCCAGATAGCCGTAATCGAGCCATAGTACGCGCTTGGCATGCAGGCTGTCGCGCAGGATGTTGCTCATGTCCTCGCGCGATTGCTCCGGATGCCGCTGCGCAAGGCAGCGCCATGTGGTGAGGATGGTGCCGAGGCCATCGCTCTCGATACCGCCGCCTTCCAGCGCCCAATCGATGCGTTGATGGTCGGCGGAACCAAATACGCCTGCCTCCACCAGCCCGGCGATCAGCGCATCATCCTGCTCGGCGCCGAACTTGCCGCCCCAGCCGGTGAAGCGGAAATCGGTAAGTTGGAAACGACGGTCATCGCCGCGCAACGTGATCGGACCGGAATCGCGCAGCCAGGTATCGTCGTAGGGCAGTTCCACGAAACGGATGCGCGAGAGGTCCGCATGCGCCACTTGCAGCTTCGCCGTGGCATGCGCGCGCAACGCGGCATCGGCCACCACGATGATCAGCGATTGGAAACGCGTGATTGCCGCGGCCAGCGCGACGTAGGTGGATTCCACCTGTTCGAGCCGCTCGGCCCAGTCGGTGCCGTCATGCGGCCAGGCAATCAACACGGCGGCCTGCGGCTCCCATTCGGCCGGCAGGCGCAAGCTGGAATCGGTCATGGGGACAGCACTCGCGCTAGGAGGAATCACCTGACGAATGGCCAGGCAGGCAAGTGTGGAAGTTTACGATGCCGCTGATGGTTACGCGAGGAGCTTTGTTGCTGGCATAGCCCCATGTCGCCTGGTCGTCGTTCCGGCGAAAGCGCCTCGGCTTTCGCCGGAACGACAAGCGGGAAATTCGCGTCTAGGCCAAGAATCAATTCACCGCCGCAGGATTGCGATTGTTCCCCGCGGGCGTATTCAACACCGCATGAATCACATGGCTCTTCTCGAAGTACACGATGAAATTCGAGTACTCCCAACGATTGATGGTCGGATGATGCGCCGAGTCTCCGCCACGTGGCGACAACTTGCGCAACGGCGCGCCGTATCGTTTCTCCACCTGCGCCATGCTCATGCCACGGGCCGGCAGGTGCATGGTTCTTTCTTCCTGCACGCGCTGGGTGAGCGTTTCCTGGGCATGGGCCGCCTGCGACGCGGCCAGCCCGGCGCCAAGAGCCATGGCTGCCAGCAAGGGCAGGGTGTGACGGTGCTTGAACATGATTCCCCTCTCCGCACAAAGCGTTGCCGCGCTGTTGTAGCAGAACCGTTGAACACGCGCCACGAGCAAAACCCCCAGATGTGATGGGGGCCGCTCCGCTCCATTCTGCGCAGGCGTCACGGCCCCTGTCTGTCCGCATATCTTCGGTCTGTCGTCTCGACAGACGGTCGGTCTGCCTTCGTCGATGGCCCTGTGATCTGCGAACAGACAGGAACGATGCCACCCACTCAGAATGAATCGGAGCGCCCCTGACCGTTATCATGTGCGGCTTCGGGCGCTACGCCCGGCTTAGCCAGACCACACATGATTGCGTTCCGCCACTTCGCCCTGCGCCGCGGCAGCCGGTTGCTGCTTTCCGATATCGATCTCGTCATCCAGAGCGGATGGCGCCTGGGCGTGATAGGTCGCAACGGCTGCGGCAAGTCCAGCCTGTTTGCGGCCCTGCAAGGCCAACTCGAGGCGGACGCGGGCGAACTGGACATGCCGGCCAGGCTGCGCCTGGCCTCGGTGGCGCAGGAAACTCCGGCGTTGCCCGACCCCGCCATCGACTACGTGATGGGCGGTGACGTCGAACTGGCCGCCGCCATCCGCGAGGAGGCCGACGCCCAGGCTCGCGGCGACATGGAGGCGATGGCCCGCGCGCATCACCGCATCGAGGAACTGCACGGCTACGACGCCCGTGCCCGCGCCGGCCGTCTGTTGCATGGACTCGGCTTCAGTCCCGACACGCATGAACGCGCGGTACAGGAATTCTCCGGCGGCTGGCGCGTGCGCCTGAACCTGGCCCGCGCACTGATGGCGCCCTCCGACCTGCTGCTGCTCGACGAGCCCACCAACCACTTGGACCTCGATGCCGTGCTATGGCTGGAAGAGTGGTTGCGCCGCTATCAGGGCACCTTGCTGGTGATCTCGCACGACCGTGAATTCCTCGACGGCGTGATCACCCACACCCTGCATCTCAACGAAGGCAGGGCCAAGCTCTACACCGGCAACTACAGTGCCTTCGAGCGCCAGCGTGCCGAGCAATTGCGACTGCAGCAAATTGCGCACGAGCGCGAGCAGGCCGAGCGCGCGCACCTGCAGTCCTTTATCGATCGCTTCAAGGCCAAGGCCAGCAAGGCCAAGCAGGCGCAGTCGCGCATGAAGCGGCTGGAAAAAATGGCGGGCACGGAAGCGATCCGTGCGGAACGTCCGTTCCGTTTCCAGTTTGCGGTGCCGGATCGCTTGCCGGATTCCATGCTGCAGTTGGAAGACGTGGAAGCCGGTTATGCCGGCACGCCACCTGCCGTGATCCTTCGCGACGTGCGCTTCCGCCTGGAAGCCGGCGAACGCGTCGGCCTGCTCGGCCCGAACGGCGCAGGTAAATCCACGCTGGTGAAAACCCTGGTCGGCGAACTGCCCGCGCTGCATGGCGAGCGCAAAGTGCACAAGGACCTGAAGATCGGCTACTTCGCCCAGCACACGGTGGAAAGCCTGCGCGAAGGCGCCAGTCCTTTCGATCACCTGCAGGACAAGGCGCCCGGCGTCGGCGCGCAAGTGTTGCGTGATTTCCTTGGCGGCTGGAATTTTGCCGGCGATCGCGCCTTCGAATCCGTCGATGGGTTTTCTGGCGGTGAACGCGCGCGCCTGGCGTTGGCGCTGATCGCCTGGGACAAGCCCAACCTGCTGCTGCTCGACGAACCGACCAACCACCTTGACCTGGACATGCGCGAGGCACTCGCCGATGCGCTGGCCGATTTCGACGGCGCATTGGTGCTCGTCTCGCACGATCGTCATCTGCTCGGCATGGTCTGCGACAGCTTCTTGCGCGTGGCCGATCACAAGGTGGAAGCGTTCGACGGCGACCTGGACGACTACGCGCGCTGGCTGCGCGCCCGCGGCGCCGCGCCGAAGAAAGCGGAGGCGGAAGCCAAGCCGACGGAATCCGCCGCGGATCGCCGCCGCGCTGCCGCTGCACAGCGCGAAAGCGAAAAGGCCTCACGCCAGCGCGTCAAGAAAATCGAAACGCGCGTCGCCGCCATCGACGACGAGCTGGGCAAGCTGGAGCAGAAGCTCGCCGATCCGGAAACCTACAACGGCCCCACCGCCGAGCTGATGAAGCTCAGCCAGCGCCAGGCGGAACTGCGCAAAGAAAAAGAAATGCTCGAAGCCGAATGGCTTGAGTTGTACGAGCTGCTCGAAGCCTGAGCCATGACCGGATCCGTACCGCGAACCCTGGAATGCTGGCTGCCTGCCTGGCAGCGTTTCGACCACGCACATCCGTTGCGTGCCTGGTTGCAGCGAGCGGATCGTCTTCTCGATGGCGCGGCGGGCTACCTCGGTGGTTTGGCCGCCTATTTTCACTGCGAAGACGGCATGCCTGCCGCGGCGCTCACTCGCGAATACCTGCACGGCGATGCCGGTGATGCCTGCTGGCTCAGCGCCGATCCGGCCTGGGTCCAGCCGGATCTGACCGGCGCGCGCCTGATGGCCTGCGGCCAGTTGCCGTTGAGCATGGGCGAAGCGGAAACATTGGCCGAACCGCTGCAAGCCGTGTTTGCCGACGAAGGCATCAAGCTGGAAGTCTCCTCCGCACAACGTTGGCATCTACGCTTGCCGACGCAAAGCAACTTGCCCGATTTCGCCGCGCCGGAAGCCGCACTCGGCGAAGACCTCTATGAACACTTGCCACAAGGCGAGCAAGCACGCCGCTGGCGCGCACTGTTCAATGAAGTGCAAGTGCTGCTGCACCAGCACCCCCTCAACGCGCAGCGCCGCGAACGGGGGCTGCCACCGATCAACAGCTTGTGGTTCTGGGGCGGCGGTGTTTTGCCCGTACAGGTAAGCACGGCGCTAAGCGGCGTGATCGGCGAAGACCTGTTGCTGCTGGCGTTGGCAAAACGCGCAGGCATTCCAGCGCAGCGTCGCACGCGGCTCGATGCGGCCAAGGCAGGTTGGTTGATCGATTTGCAGGACCAGTCTGCCGATGTGATCGCTGCGGAGTGGTGGCCTGCGTTGCAGCAACTATGCAAGCGCGAACCCGTGCGGTTCGCCTTCGCCAGCGGCGAGCGCTGGCTGCATCGCCCCTGGCATCGCATGCGCCTGTGGCGGCGGAGCAAACCTTGATGCGCCAAGTAATCAAGCAGCGCCCGCTGCTGGGTGAACCGGCAGGCTGGGGCGATGCCGTGCATCCGGTACTGCAACGCATCTATGCCGCGCGCGGTGTGCTGAACCCAGAACAAGCCGAGCATCGCTTGAATCGCCTCTTGTCGCCGCAGCATTTGAGCGGCATGCAACAGGCGGTCGTGTTGCTGGCGGAGGCGATTCGCAGTGACACCTCGATCATGATTGCCGGCGACTACGACTGCGACGGCGCTACCGGCACGGCTGTGGCCGTGCGCGGCTTGCGCATGCTTGGCGCGCAGCGCGTCGACTACGTGGTGCCCAATCGTTTTATTCACGGCTACGGGCTTACGCCGGAGCTGGTGGCCTCGCTGCCGTCGCACGCGCAGCTGATCGTCACCGTCGACAACGGCATCGCCAGCATGGCCGGCGTGGCGGCCGCACATGCGCGCGGCATGCGCGTGATCGTCACCGATCATCATCTGCCGGGCGATCATTTGCCGGAGGCGGATGCCATCGTCAATCCCAACGTGCAGGGTGATGGTTTTCCCAGCAAGGCGTTGGCCGGCGTCGGCGTGATGTTCTACGTGCTGCTCGCCCTGCGTGCGCATCTGCGCGAGCAGGATTGGTTTGCGACGAAGCCGGAACCGGATCTATCCGTTCTGCTGGACCTGGTGGCATTGGGCACCGTGGCCGACCTGGTGCCGCTGGATTACAACAACCGCGTGCTGGTGGAAGCAGGCATGAAACGCCTGCGCAGCGGCCGCGGTTGCGCAGGCATCCTCGCGTTGATCGAGGCCAGCCAGCGCAGCGCCGTCTCGCTGTGCGCCAGCGATTTCGCCTATGCCATCGGTCCGCGCTTGAACGCGGCGGGACGGCTGGAAGATATGCGGCTTGGCGTGGAGTGCCTGCTCACCGACGACGCATCGCAAGCGCGACGTTACGCCGGGCTGTTGAGTTCGATTAACCAGGAGCGCCGTGACCTGCAGGCGGCGATGGTGGCGGAGGCGGAAATCATGGTGGCCGGCGCCGCCAGCATCGAGGTGCAAAGCGTCGGCGTCACACTGTTCGAGCCAAGCTGGCATGCCGGCATCGTCGGCCTGGTCGCTTCCAAATTGAAGGAACGCCTGCATCGCCCCGTGATCGCTTTCGCGCCCGCCGGCGAGGATGACCCCGATCACCTGCGCGGCTCGGCGCGTTCCATCGCCGGTTTTCATATCCGCGATGCATTGGCGGTGGTCGATGCACGGCATCCCGGCTTGATCGAACGCTTCGGTGGCCACGCCATGGCCGCAGGGCTCAGCCTGCCTGCGCGGCACTACCCGCGTTTCGCCGAAGCCTTCGACGCCGTGGCGCGCGAGTGGCTGAGCGAAGAGCAACTGCAGGCCATTCTCTACACTGACGGCGAAATGCCCGCCGGCATGTTCACCCTGGAGATGGCGCGCATGCTGCGCTATGCCGGACCGTGGGGGCAGGCATTTCCCGAGCCGGTATTCGAGAACCGCTTCGAGTGCTTCAGTTGGAAACCGATGGGCGAGCGGCATCTGCGCCTGAGCCTGCGCGATCCGCGCGATGACGTGGTGCACGACGCGGTGATGTTCAACGCCTATGAAGGCAAGCCGCCGCCGAGCACGATGCGCGCTGCCTATGAGCTCACCATCAACGACTGGCAGGGCAGGGAATCGCCAAGGCTTCTGCTGCGCTATATGGAGCCCGCGTAGATTGGGGTGAAAACCCCAGCGTCTTTTGCTGGCTACCCAGGAAGAAGCCTGGGGTTACATCGAGCCCAGCGAACCGTCATTCCGGCGAAAGCGGGAATCCATTTTCAGGGATGCACCAAAGCAAAATGGATTCCCGCTTTCGCGGGAATGACGGCCGTATGGGTTACCGCAGACATACATGAGGCCACGCCAATTCCTTCCCGGACAGCAGTGGGCCTTCGCCGGAATGACGGCTCGCTCTGAAACAGCATTGCGAGAAAATTTCACACCCCTTCACTTGTGCGCCTGCTCAAATCGCGCTTGGATAACATCCTCAGGCGAAGCATCAAGGAGCATCGATCATGATCGAGCAACTCCCTTCTCTTCCGGCAGGCATTCTCGGCTTCCGCATGCGCGGCCTGGTCACCGCGCAGGACTATGAAAGCGTGATGGTGCCCGACATCGAAGCGGCCTTCGCGTTGAATCGCAAGCTGCGCCTGATGATCCACATCGGCGACGATTTCACCGGCTTCGCGCCCGGCGCCATGTGGGACGACGTAAAGCTGGGTTTCCGCCACATCAGCGGCTGGGAGCGCACCGCGCTGGTTACCGACGTGGGCTGGGTGCGCGTGATGTCCAGCATGTTCGGGTTCGCCATGCCCACGCATTTCAGGTTGTTCGCGGACGCTGAACTCGACGAGGCCATCCGCTGGGTATCGTCGATCTGAGCTGGTTTTGGACACCGGCTCCGATCGCATTCGGTAACGGTTGTAACCGTTGCGTGCGGTTCAGACTTGTGTTTTAGTCGGCGCCATGCACACCTGCCTTGCCAACCACCTCGCCAGTAAAGCCGCCTTCGCGGCGTGTGGTGTCGTGGCTGCAACGGTCCTGAACAACAACGCCAATACCAATAACCGCAACCGCGGACGGGCCGGCGTGTAGACGAGAGCAGCAAACAGACACACGCAAAGGGCCCGCCAAGTGCGGGCCCTTTTGTTTTTCCAGCATGTTGTTTTTAGCGTTTCACTCAACCAGCGAGCCAAAGGAAACCCCATCATGTGCGCCATCTTCGGAATGTTCGATCTTCAGCCGGGCGACGATCTGGCTGCGTTACGCCTGCTAGCCCTGGAGTTGTCGCAACGACAGCGCCATCGTGGACCGGATTGGAGCGGCGTGTTCGTGGATGCCGGCGTGATCCTGGTGCACGAGCGCCTGGCCATCGTCGACCCCGCCAGCGGCGCGCAGCCATTGCGCTCGCGCGACGGCCACCTGGCGCTGGCAGTGAACGGCGAGATCTACAACCATCGCGAGCTGCGCGCGCACAGCAGCTACGACTTCACCACCGGCTCCGACTGCGAAGTGATCAACGCGCTGTACCGCGAACATGGCGCGGATTTCCTCACCAGGCTCAATGGGATTTTTGCGTTCGCCTTGTGGGATGGCGATGCGAAGCGCTACCTGATTGCGCGCGATCCCATCGGCGTGTGCCCGCTGTACTGGGGGCATGATGCGCAGGGCCGGCTGCTGGTGGCCTCGGAAATGAAGGCCTTGGTTGGCGTATGCGCGGATGTCGCACCGTTTCCGCCCGGGCACGTTTACGACAGCACTCGCGGCGAACTGCAGCGTTACTACCAGCGTCCGTGGCGCGACTACGAGGCCACCAAGGGCCATGGCCCGGGCGAATTGCGCCAGGCATTCGAGCAGGCCGTGCATCGCCAGTTGATGACCGACGTGCCGTATGGCGTGCTGCTGTCCGGTGGTCTGGATTCCTCGCTGGTTGCCGCCTGCGCCGCGCGCTTCGCGCGCGAACGCGTCGAAGACGACGACCGCAGCGAAGCCTGGTGGCCGCGCCTGCATTCCTTCGCCATCGGCCTGGAAGGCTCGCCCGATCTTGCCGCCGCAAAAGTGGTCGCCGATGCATTGGGCACCGTGCATCACGGTTTCGTCTACAACTTCTGGGAAGGGTTGGATGCGCTGCCGGAAGTGATCCGCCACATCGAAACCTACGACGTCACCACCATTCGCGCTTCTACCCCGATGTACCTGCTCGCGCGCCGCATCAAGGCGATGGGCGTGAAGATGGTGCTGTCCGGCGAGGGCTCCGATGAAATCTTCGGCGGCTATCTGTATTTCCACAAAGCGCCTTCGGCCGAAGCCTTCCACGAAGAAACCGTGCGCAAGCTCGATGCGCTGCACAGCTACGACTGCCTGCGCGCCAACAAGTCGATGATGGCCTGGGGCGTGGAAGCGCGCGTGCCGTTCCTGGATCTCGAATTCATGGAAGCGGCGATGAGCATGGACGCCGCGCACAAAATGGCCGGCAACGGAAAAATCGAAAAAGCCGTGCTGCGCGAAGCGTTTGTCGGTGCGTTGCCGGAATCCATCCTGTGGCGGCAGAAAGAGCAATTCAGCGACGGCGTGGGCTACGGTTGGATCGATGGCCTGAAAGCGCACGCCGAACAGGCGGTCAGCGATCGCGAATTCGCCGCCGCCGCCTCGCGCTACCCTTTCAACACGCCCGCCACGAAAGAGGCGTACCTGTATCGCCGCATCTTCGAGAAATTCTTCCCGGGCGAGGCCTGCGCAGCGACTGTGCCGGGCGGCAAGTCGATCGCATGTTCCTCGCCGGCAGCGCTGGCATGGGACCCGGCGTTCGCGGCGATGGCCGATCCTTCGGGACGTGCGGTGCGTGACGTGCATGCGCATGCGCTGGAGGCAACCCCGTAAGCGCAGGCATCTCTCCTTCGAGGAATTTGAGTAGGTCGGGCTGAGGCGCAGCCGAATCCCAAGATCGGAATGTGTATGGCTCGTTGGGGTTCGGCTGCGCCTCAGCCTAACCTACGAGAGTTTTGCGTGGTGGTTCCTTCGCCGGCGAGGATGCCAATCCCGGCCGGCAAGGCTCGTCTCTTTCGGCTAGGCGCCTTCGCACCGGGTTTGCTACGATTGGCGTTTATCTCGCGCCCATCGGGCGCCATCCCTCCAGGGTTCAACCACCATGATCGAAACCAATCCGATCCTTGCGCAGATCGCGGACCTCACGGCCCGTATCGAGTCGCTTAGGGGGTATCTTTGACTACGACGCCAAGCGTGAGCGTCTGGAAGAAGTAAGCCGCGAACTGGAAAGCCCCACCGTGTGGGACGACCCGCCCCGCGCACAGGAACTGGGCCGCGAACGCGCCCGCCTCGACACCATCGTCAGCGGCATCGACCGCATCAGTTCCGGCCTTGCCGATGCCGGCGAACTGCTGGACATGGCGGCCGCCGACGGCGACGAAGCCACCGTGCAATCCGTGCAGAGCGACGTCGGCAAGCTCGACGCCGAAGTGGGCAAGCTGGAATTCCAGCGCATGTTTTCCGGCAAGATGGATTCGGCCAACGCCTTCGTCGACATCCAGGCCGGCGCCGGCGGCACCGAGGCGCAGGACTGGGCCGAAATGCTGCTGCGCATGTACCTGCGCTGGTGCGAAGCGCGCGGCTGGAAAACCGAGCTGATGGAAGCCAGCGCGGGCGACGTGGCCGGCATCAAGTCCGCCACCTTCCGCGTGGAGGGCGATTACGCCTACGGCTGGCTGAAAACCGAAATCGGCGTGCACCGCCTGGTGCGCAAGAGCCCGTTCGATTCCGACAACCGCCGCCACACCAGCTTCACCTCAGTGTTCGTGTCACCCGAAGTGGATGACGATATCGACATCGAGATCAACCCGGCCGATCTAAAAACCGATGTGTACCGCTCGTCCGGTGCCGGTGGCCAACACGTCAACAAGACCGAATCGGCCGTGCGTATCACGCACGTACCCAGTGGCGTGGTGGTGGCCTGCCAGACCGAGCGCAGCCAGCACGCCAACCGCGACCGCGCCATGAAGATGCTGGCCGCCAAGCTGTACGAACTGGAGATCCAAAGGCGAAACGCCGAAAAAGACGCGCTGGAAGCAACCAAGTCCGACATCGGCTGGGGCAGCCAGATTCGCAACTACGTGCTGGACCAGAGCCGCATCAAGGATCTGCGCACTGGCGTAGAACGCACCGATACGCAAAAGGTGCTGGACGGCGATCTCGACGATTTCATCGAGGCCAGCCTGAAAGCAGGTTTGGATGCCGGCGCCAAGCGTGTGGATGCTTGATCACCGATCGGGGAGTCATCGCATGAACCGCAAAACGATCTATGCAGTTCTTTTTGCATGCGCGAGCGTCGTGTTTTTCAGCAACGCTGCCGCCCAAACCGTCAAGCAGGATGCCAAAGACGCCGGACATGCCATCGGCAACGGCGCGCGTGATGTTGGGCATGCCACTGCAAACGGTGCGCGCGATGTCGGACACGCTACCGCGCATGTCGCCAAGACGATCGGCCATGGCGCCAAAGAAGCGGGCCATGGCATCGGGCATGGGGCCAAGGAAGTCGGCCACGGCGTCGCGCATGGTACGCGCGAAGGCTGGGACGCCACCAAACACGCCGTCAAGCATGTGTTCGGCAAAGACGATTGATGGCCGTTTGACCATCAGCGATACATAAAAGAAGTGTTTGGCGTTCGGTTTGAGCGCCGGCAGCAATGGAACCTCCATGACTGATACCACCGACAACCTGCCCATCGACGAAAACAAGCTGATCGCCGAGCGCCGCGAAAAGCTCAAGACGCTGCGCGAGCAGGGCATCGCCTTCCCGAACGACTTCAAGGTCGACAGCTTGGCCGGCGACTTGCAGGCCGAGTTCGAAGACAAGGAGCAGCACACCGCGGAAGCCATCGAAGCGCTGGCACGCCATGTGAAAGTGGCCGGCCGCATCGTGCTCAAGCGCGTGCAGGGCAAGGTCAGCTTCGTGCAGATGCAGGATTTCACCGGCCGCATCCAGTTGTTCATTCACCAGGGCACGGTGGGCGAAGCCACGTACGAGGCCTTCAAGGGCTGGGACGTGGGCGACCTGGTCGGTGCCGAGGGCCTGCTGATGCGCACCAAGACCGGCGAACTGTCGGTGAAGGTGCAAGCGCTGCGCCTGCTCACCAAGAGCCTGCGTCCGCTGCCGGACAAGTGGCATGGCCTGGCTGACGTGGAACAGCGCTATCGCCAGCGCTACGTCGACCTGATCGTTACCGAGGAAGCGCGCCGCGCCTTCATGCTGCGCTCGAAGATCATCGGCTACATCCGCAAGTGGCTGGAAGCCGAGCCGTACCGCTTCATGGAAGTGGAAACGCCGATGATGCACATCATCCCCGGCGGCGCCACGGCGCGTCCCTTCATCACGCATCACAACGCGCTGGATATCGATCTTTACCTGCGTGTGGCGCCGGAGCTGTATCTGAAGCGCCTGGTAGTGGGCGGCTTCGACCGCGTCTACGAGATCAATCGCAACTTCCGCAACGAGGGCGTGTCCACGCGGCACAACCCCGAATTCACCATGCTCGAGCTCTACCAGGCCTACGCCACCTATCACGAGATCATGGACCTCACCGAGGCGATGATCCGCCAGACGGCGAAGAACGTGCTGGGCACCACCCAGCTCACCTGGGAAGGTGCCGAGATCGACGTTGGGCCCGCCTTTCGCCGCTGGCGCATGGAAGACGCCGTGCTGGAGCTCAACCCCGAGATCAGGCGCGAAGAACTGCGCAACCGCGACGCCATGGCGGCGCATGCCAGGCGCCTTGGTGTGCAGGTGAAGCCCGGCTACGGCTGGGGCAAGCTGCTGCTGGAAATCTTCGAAAAGACGGTGGAACACACACTGGTGCAACCCACCTTCATCATCGACCACCCGGTGGAGGTCTCGCCGCTTGCGCGCGAGAACGACGTCGACAAGGGCATCACCGATCGCTTCGAGCTGTTCATCAACGGCAAGGAGCTCGCCAACGGCTTCTCCGAATTGAACGATCCGGAAGACCAGGCCGCGCGCTTCCAGGCGCAGGTGGATGCGAAGGAATCCGGCGACGACGAAGCCATGCACTTCGATGCCGATTACATTCGCGCGCTGGAAGTGGGCTTGCCGCCGACGGGTGGGCTTGGCGTGGGCATCGATAGGTTGGTGATGTTGCTGACCAACTCATCGTCGATTCGCGACGTGTTGTTGTTTCCCTACATGCGTCCGGAAGCGTGATCTACTCGCTCTCCCCCATCGTTGATCAATAACGGGGGAGAGGGCTGGGGCGAGGGGCGAATCTCGCGGGAAATTTCCTTTCCCTCACGTCATTCCGGCGAAGGCCGGAATCCAGTCTAGATATGACGTGCGAAGCACACATAATTTCTTTATGTTGAGTGCTTCGCACAACGTGTGCGTACTGGATTCCGGCCTTCGCCGGAATGACGTGAGGCGATGACAGGTTTACTTAAAACTCCAGCTCCTGCGCCGCACACAAATAATCAATCATCGGCGCCAACCGCTTGTAGCTGGCCACCATGAACGGCAACAGCTCCGACGAACACGCCAGCGCTTCGTCAAACTGCTCGCCCGCCGCGAAATCCTTGCGCTTTAGATCCTCGATCAGCTCATGCTCCGGATCGAATCCGCGCGGCGGCCGTGTCAACGAATCGCCCCAGAACGCAAAGTGATCGCGGAACGCCTTGCCCTGCACGGCGCGTTTCCACGCGGCTGGATTGTCGGCAAGAAACGCGCGAAGGCGCTTCAACGCATCCGGTTCCGGATGCCACATGCCGCCGCCGACAAAGCAGTCGCCCGGCTGGATGTGCGCATAGAACGAAGGTGCCGGAATTTCGTGCCGCCGCTCGTGGAAAAAACGTGCACTCGCCCACGGCTTGTACGGTTCCTTGTCGTTCGAGAAGCGTGTATCGCGGTAGATGCGAAACAGCGAGCCACCCATCTTGCGCGGATCGGCGCGGAAGTGGGCACTGATCTTCGCCAGCGGTGCCTGCATGTCGCCGATCAGTTCCAGGAACGGATCGCGCACGTCGCGCTCGTATTCGGCCTTGTGCTTCTGGAACCATTCGCGGTTGTTGTTACGGGCCAGGCTTTTCAGGAAACGGAACGTGGCAGGCGAAAAATAGGCGCGCGGCATGGCGATTCGATTCTCGTAGGTGTGGGGTGAAAACCCCAGCAATGGTGGCATATATGGCGATGTGTGTATGGCGTCATTCCCGCGAAAGCGGGAATCCCTTTTGCTCTTTGGCGAAAGGCGATGATGGATTCGCGCTTTCGCGGGAATGACGGCCGCGAGGGTCAGGCAATGGCAACGCCGGCCTCCACAGCAAGCTGCTCACCCCACGCTTGCAACTGATCCAATATCGCGCCCCTGCCACGAGCCAACGGATCACTGCGCAATAATTCCAGTTTGGCGAAATAATCCGCCAAGGTCAGCGCAGTAAGTGGCGTAGGCCGCGTCAGTCGCTGGATACGAAACGCTTCCCACCGCTCCCGTTCCTCGGCCGTCAACGTCTCCGGCCAGTTGCGCGCACGATAGCGAAACAGCAGCTCCGGATAACGCGCATCGCGAAAATTGAACCTGCGCGATCCCAATTGCTCCGGCGGCGTCGTGCGCACTTCGCGCAACAAGCGTTTATCGCTATCGAGGAGAAAGCCGCCATACAACGCCAGCTCCGGATCTTCCGGTGGCGGCAGCTCGGCCGTGCGCTGGAAAATGCGACGCAGTTTGTCGGCCAGATTCGTCGCCGTGCGCAATTGCTCCGCGTAGCCCAGACAGCGATCCACATCCAATTGCAACCGCGCAAGATCCACGCCCTTCAGCACGGAAAGCGGGGCCAGTGCCGGCGAGCGATTCGCATGCACGGTACGCAACGGAATACGCTCCACACCCTCGGGAAGATCGGCGCGTGCCGTAAAGATGCGGTCGACGATGTCCTCCACCTCCAGTTCCAACAGATCGCACGGATCCTGCGCGAGGTCGTACACGATGATTTCACCCGGCCGCGCCGGATGCACCGCCAATGGAATGATCATCGCCAGGCAACCACGGCTGGCCGGATAGCGCGAGGACACATGCACCAATGGTGTCATCGCCGCGAGATCGAGCAATTCGAATACGCGCTGCTTGCGACGCAAGCCGAAATGCCAATCCCACAGCCGTGGCTGGCGCACGCGGATCAGGCGTGCCAGGTCGATCAGCGCATACACGTCGGACAGCGCATCGTGCGCGCGTTCCTGCCGCAGATGATTGGCCGCCGCCAGATGTTCCAGCTTGAAGCTGGGCGTGCCGTCATCATGCGTGGGCCATACGATGCCTTCCGGCCGCAGCGCGGCGCACATGCGCACCAGGTCGATCAGGTCCCAGCGCGAATTGCCGTTTTCCCATTCGCGCGCATAAGGCTCGAAAAAATTGCGGTACAGCAATTGACGCGTGAACTCGTCATCGAAGCGCAGCGAGTTGTAGCCCACGCCACAGGTGTCCGGCGCGGCCAGCTGTTCGTGGACGCGTGCGGCGAAATCGGCCTCGATCAAACCATCGCGTTCGGCCTGCTGCGGCGTGATGCCGGTGATCAGGCAGGACTCCGGGCTGGGCGGCGTGTCATGCGGCGGCTTGCCGAAGAACATCACCGGCTCGTCGATGATTTCCAGTTCCAGGTTGGTCCGGATGCCGGCGAACTGGATCGGCCGGTCCCGGCGCGTGTCCGTACCGAAGGTTTCGTAGTCATGCCAAAAAAGCGTATGCATGCACGGATTCTACGGGAATCCCGGCGAGCATTTGGCGTCATATCCGCCCCCGGCTAAACTCTGCCGACAGGAGGGGTGCATGAGCCAAGCGAACGAAGACAACCTGATCTGGATCGACCTGGAAATGACCGGTCTGGATACCGACAACGATTCGATCCTCGAGATCGCCACCATCGTCACCGACAAGGACCTGCTGATTCTGGCGGAAGGCCCTGTCTTCGCGATTGGTCACGAGATGGAGCGGCTGGAGGCGATGGACACCTGGAACCGCAACCAGCACCGGCGATCGGGCTTGTGGGACCAGGTATTGGTATCCAGCACCACGCATGCCGAAGCGGAACGCGCCACGCTGGATTTTCTCAAGCCGTGGGTGGTGCCCGGCAAGTCGCCGATGTGCGGCAATTCCATTTGCCAGGATCGTCGCTTCCTGCATCGTGAAATGCCGCAGCTGGAACGCTTCTTCCATTACCGCAATCTCGACGTGTCCACGCTGAAGGAACTGGCGCGGCGCTGGGCGCCGACAATCGGTCGCGGGTTTTCCAAGGAATCGGCGCATACCGCGCTGTCGGATATCCGCGATTCCATCGACGAGCTGCGCTACTACCGCCAATTCATGGGCGAGCTGGGCGGCGCGGAGCAAAACGCGTGAGCGCGGATATGTTCGCCACGGTGCTGGATTGCAACGGTCGTCCGTTGACGCTGGATCGTCCGCGCGTGGTGGGCATCATCAACGTCACGCCGGATTCGTTCTCCGACGGCGGGCAGTTTTCCAGCGTGGAAGCCGCGGTCGCACGTGGCGTGCTGTTGGCGGAAGAGGGCGCCGACATGCTCGACGTGGGCGGCGAATCCACCCGCCCCGGTGCGGCAGATGTTTCCGTGGAAGACGAATTGCAGCGGGTTATTCCGGTGATCGAGCAACTGGTGGCGCGCACGTCGCTGCCCATTGCCATCGATACGTCCAAGCCGGAAGTGATGCGCGCCGCGGTGGCAGCCGGTGCGGGCATGATCAACGACATTTACGCACTGCGTCGTGAAGGTGCCTTGGATGCCGCGGCCGAACTGCGCGTGCCGATCTGCCTGATGCATATGCAGGGCGAGCCGCGCAGCATGCAAGACGAGCCGCATTACGACGACGTGGTGGGCGAAGTGCATCGCTTTCTTACCGATCGCCTGTTCGCGTGCGAAATGGCTGGCATCGATCGGCGCAAAGTGATGGTCGACCCCGGCTTCGGCTTCGGCAAAACGATGGAGCACAACCTTGCCTTGCTACGCAAACTGCAACGCTTTGCCGATCTCGGCAGCGGTGTTTACGCGGGACTCTCGCGCAAGTCGATGATCGGCACGCTCACCGGTCGCCAGCAACCGGTCGACCGTGCTGCTGGCTCCGTCGCTGCAGCCATGATCGCCGCGCAGCGCGGCGCGCGCATGGTGCGCGTGCACGACGTGGCACCGACCGTGGATGCCTTGAAGGTATGGCACGCCGTGCAAGCCGGCGACATCCCCGAGCGGCACGATAAACCCAACATGCCAAGCTGGCCCGACGACGATTGACGCCATGATCCGCTCCCTCCCCTGCGGGCAGGGGAGGGAGCCACACCCAACAACCTGAGGCACAACTAACTACGCGGTGTAGCATTCACGCCTCGGCGACGCCCTTGTCCCTATTTCCTGACCTCCTCTCCCAAGACAGACCTCTATGAACCAGCGCAGATATTTCGGTACCGATGGCATCCGCGGACGCGTAGGCGAGTGGCCCATCAGCGCGGATTTCATGCTGCGGCTGGGGCGGGGGCTCGGGGTGGTGCTGGGTCGGGAGAAGAAATCCTCCCGTCGCCCGCTGGTACTGATCGGCAAGGACACCCGCGCTTCCGGCTATATGTTCGAATCCGCCCTTGAGGCCGGCCTGACGGCGGCGGGCGCGGATGTTCGCCTGTTCGGCCCGATGCCCACGCCGGCCGTGGCTTATCTCACCCGCAGCCTGCGCGCCGATGCCGGCATTGTGATCAGCGCTTCGCACAATCCGCATTATGACAACGGCATCAAGTTCTTCTCCTCCTACGGCGAAAAACTCTCCGATGAGATCGAGACGGCCATCGAACTGGAAACCGAAGCGCCGTTCACCACGGTGGATTCCCAATATCTCGGCAAAGTGGTTCGCGTTACCGACGCCATCACGCGCTACGCGGAATTCTGCAAAGCCACCCTGCCGGAGGATTTCAGCCTCGCCGGCCTGAAGATCGTGCTCGATTGCGCACACGGCGCCACCTATCAAGTCGCGCCGAAAGTGTTCAGCGAACTGGGTGCGAACGTGCATGCCATCGGCGACAAGCCGGATGGCTTCAACATCAACGACGGCGTCGGCTCCATGCACCCCGAAGCGCTACAGCGCGCCGTCGTGGAGCAGGGTGCCGATATCGGCTTTGCGTTCGATGGCGATGGCGATCGCGTGCAGGTGGTGGATCGCCACGGCGTGCCTGGCGACGGCGACGACATGCTCTACGTGCTGGCGCAAAGCTGGCAGTCGCGCGGGCTGCTCAAGGGGCCGGTGGTTGGCACGCTGATGAGCAACTACGGCTTGCAAAAGGCACTGGCCGGCTTGAGCGTGGACCTGATCCGCGCCAACGTCGGCGACCGCTTCGTGTTGCAGAAGCTCAAGGAGCACGACGGCATCCTGGGCGGCGAAACCTCCGGCCACCTGTTGTGCCTGGATCGCGCCACCACCGGTGACGGCATCGTCGCGGCGCTGGCCGTGCTCGAAGCGCTGAAGCTGTGCGGCCAGGATTTCAGCACTGCGCGCGCGGGCCTGAAAAAAATGCCGCAGGTGATGATCAACGTGCGTGCCGCCGGCGCACGCGAAGCGCTCAACACCGACGCCGTGCGCCAGGCGCTGGCCGATACCGAGCAGGCCTTGCTTGGCCGCGGCCGCGTGGTATTGCGCGCTTCCGGCACCGAACCGCTGGTGCGTGTAACGGTGGAAGCCGCCGACGAGGCCGAAGTACGGCAGATGGCGGAACGTCTTGCAGCCGTCGTAAAATCCGCCTCCGAACGCTCGTGAACCAGTAGCGCTGCCTGTTCCGGCAACGCTGCGAACAGATGCCAGGTCGCCATGGAGTGGAGCCTGTCTGCATACGCCAGACAGGCTTCTGAGGCCCGACGTGCACCGCCCCTGCGGTGGCGGACACAAATAGACCGTACGCCTATCTGGACAACCTGCATGGACACATCTGCCCGCACACCTGCCAAAAACGTTCCCACCCTCGACATTCGCCGCTACGACACCGATCGCGCGGCCTTCGTCGCCGAACTCGGCGCGGCCTATCGCGAATTCGGCTTTTGCTGCATCAGCGGCCACGGCATTGCGCCGCAACTGATCGACGGCGCCTACGATGCTTTCCAGCGCTTCTTTGCGCTGCCCGCTGAAACCAAGATGAAGTACCACGTGCCGGGCTCCGGCGGCGCGCGCGGCTACACGCCGTTCAAGATCGAAACGGCGAAGGACAGCCGTTATCCCGACCTGAAAGAGTTCTGGCATATCGGTCGGGAAATCGACCGCCATTCGCGGTTCGCCGAGTTCATGCCGCCCAACCTGTGGCCGGCTGAGGTGCCCGGTTTTCGCGAATACGGCTATGCGTTGTTCCAGGCGCTGGACCTGCTTGGCAGCCGCGTGCTGCGTGCGCTGGCCTTGCACATCGAACTGCCGGAAAACTACTTCGAGGACAAGATCGACCAAGGCAATTCCATCCTGCGGCCGATCCATTACCCGCCCATCACCGAAGAAAACATCCCCAACGTACGCGCGGGCGCCCACGAAGACATCAACTTCATCACCCTGCTGGTCGGCGCCAGCGCCGAAGGCCTGGAAGTGTTTACCCGCGAAGGCAAGTGGCTACCCATCACCACCGAAGGCGACGCCATCGTGGTGAACATCGGCGACATGCTGCAGCGTTTGACCAACCACGTGTATCCCTCCACGACGCACCGCGTGGTGAACCCGCAGAACGCCAACGCGCGCAAGCCGCGCTACTCGGTGCCGTATTTCCTGCATCCCAATCCGGATGTGGTGCTGGATCCGCTGCCGCAGTGCGTGACGGCCGATAATCCCAGCCGCTACGACACGTCGATCAATTCGCACGAATACCTCATGCAGCGGTTGCGCGAGATCAAGTTGATCTGAAGGTACGTACTAACACATGCGCTGCATTTCCCCTTTCCCTACGGTAGTAGGGAAGGGCCAGAATGGGGTTGCTTGTGCGTTAGCGCATAGCCAATTCAGCACTCGTGTGGCAACCAGGGACGCCAACGCTGCTCGCTTCGCTCGCACCGCACTCAAATCCTCCCCGGATCAAGTCCTGGGCAGGCTCTGCAAGGGGGGAGGGCTAGCCTTTCGCGATGTGAAACGCACGCTTGCACCAACAGCGCAGCACGCACCGCAAAAGCCAATGCGTGTACGTCTCATTGCCGGCCCCTTGCGCACAACCCGCTAAAGTCTCTGCGCTATCCGGGAGCCCTCCGCATGTCCGCCAGCCATCGCCATCCCCATACCGAGCGCCACTTCGCCGCCTCCGACACCGTCCGCGACATCGTGCTCGGCATGGCCGATGGCCTTACCGTGCCGTTTGCGCTGGCGGCGGGCCTTTCGGCAGCCAATGTCGCCAGCCGCGTCGTGGTCGTTGCCGGCGTCGCCGAAATCGCCGCCGGCGCCATCGCCATGGGCCTGGGGGGGTACCTCGCCGCACGCAGCGAAGCCGACCACTATCACTCAGAACGCCGCCGCGAATTGCACGAGGTGCGCAACCTGCAACGCGAAGAAGAGCGCGAAATCGTCGAGATATTCAAAGGCTACGGCCTTCACCGCGACGCGTGCGAACCCATCCTCGAACACTTCCGCAACGATCACGAAGCCTGGGTCGATTTCATGATGCGCTTCGAACTCGGTCTGGAAACCCCCGAACCCGGCCGCGCCTTGCGCAGCGCACTTACCATCGGCGGCGCGTACATCGTCGGCGGCCTTGTTCCGCTGGTGCCGTACATGTTGATCGCGCAATTGAAACCGGCACTGCTGGTATCGATCGTGTGCACCGGCATCGCGCTGGCGATATTCGGCGCAGCCAAGAGCCACTTCACCGGCGTAAGCGGCTGGCGCAGTGCGCTGCAAACGGTGCTGATCGGCGGCCTCGCCTCAGCCACCGCCTTCCTGCTTGCGCATTGGATCGGTGGTGGAGCCCCGTAACACGTGCCGGATCTACTCCCTCCCCTACGTGGAGTAGGGAAGGGGCGGGCTGAAGTGAAACAACCTCGCAACAATCTCGCCATTCCCTTACCGTCATTCCGGCGAAGGCCGGAATCTAGTCAAACATGCCGTGCGAAGCACGCGACATAATAAGGTTATGGGTGCTTTGCGCAGCGTATTTAAACTGGATGATTCGCTTCGCTCCCCCTTCGGGGCCATCCTTCGGATGTTCTCCGCTTCGCGCTAGGTCCGGGCTTCGCCGGAATGACGACAACGCAACCTGCACGTCAAGCAGCAATCACTCCGCCCCCTGCGCCCGATACCGCTTCGACTGCTTCGCCGACATCCGCAAGGCCATCCGATCCGGCATCAGCTTGAACAAACCCTTCACCGTGCGATTGAAGCGCCCCGTCACATGCACGGCCTCGCCATGCTCCACCGCGTCAATCCCTTCCCGCACCACATCATCCGCATGCTGCCACATGAAGCTTGGCATCTTGCTCACCAATGCACGCGTGCCCGTCACATCGTGAAACTCCGAATACGTAAACCCGGGGCACAGTGCGCAAACATTCACGCCGACACCCGAATTCTCCAACGCCAGCGATTGCGAAAACTTGATCATGTACGCCTTGCTCGCCGCATACAGCGTATGTCCCGCGCTGCCCGGCACATGCCCTGCCAGCGAAGCCACATTTACGATGCGCCCATAGCGGCGCTCGCGCATGCCGCCAATCAAACGCCACGCCAATTCCGTCGGCGCGGTTACCAGCACGCGCAGGAAATCCGCATGCACCGGCCAATCGTTCTGGTCGAAACGCCCGGGCACGCCGTAGCCGGCGTTGTTGATCAGCCAATCCACTTGCAAGCCATGTTCGTCCAGCGCCGCGCAAAGCTGCTCAACACCGTGTGGATCGGCAAGGTCGTTGGTCAGCACTGTTGCATTCACGCCGTGTTGACTGCGCAACTCATCCGCCAAGGCTTCCAGGCGATCCGTGCGGCGTGCTGTCAGCACCACGTCATGTGCACGCGCAGCAAGCGCGCGGGCGAAGGCGGCGCCAATGCCGGCCGATGCGCCGGTAATCAAGCTAAGCGGACGAGCTTTTGTCATCATCATTCCCTGCTGGATCGATATAAATAAAAATGCATTCAGCACGCGCGTTGCCGTGCCCCTGGGTGCTCGTTAAGCTTGCCAGCTTTCATTTGTAACGGATGCGGACATGCGTAAAAAACTCGTCGCCGCTAACTGGAAAATGCATGGCAGCCGTTCGATGGCAGATGCCCTGATGGACGACATCGTCAAGGGCACGTCCGGAAGCGACACTGAAGTGCTGATCCTGCCCCCGTATCCCTATCTGGCCCAACTGGTCGACAAGTACGGCACCTCCGGTATTGGCTTCGGCGCGCAGGACGTCAGCGAGCACCAGGGGCAGGGGCCGTACACCGGCGAGATATCCGCCCAGATGGTGGCCGACGTCGGCTGCCGCTGGGCGCTGGTGGGGCATTCCGAGCGCCGCCACCATCACAGCGAAAGCAATGAAAAGGTGGCGCGCAAGTTCGCCGCCGTGCTCGCTGCCGGGCTCACCCCCGTGCTGTGCGTGGGCGAGACCCTGCACCAGCGCGAAGCGGGGGACACCATGGATGTGATCCATCAGCAGTTGCACGCCGTGCTGACGCTCAATGGCATCCAGGCGTTCGGCACTGCCTTGATTTCCTACGAACCGGTCTGGGCGATCGGCACCGGCAAGACCGCCACCCCCCAGCAAGCGCAGGAAGTGCACGCCTTCATCCGTAGCCAATTGGCGCAGGAGGATGCTATGATTGCCCGTCTGACCCGGCTGCTTTATGGCGGCAGCGTCAAAGCGGCCAATGCAGCAGAACTGTTTGCGCAGCCGGACGTGGATGGGGGGTTGATTGGCGGTGCATCGCTCGTTGCCTCCGAATTCCTCGCCATCTGCAACGTCGCCCACTGAGCAACACCGAACCCTACGCGAGACCTCATGTTCGTCATCTTCAGCGTGTTCTACATCCTGATCGCTGCAGCGATGATCGTGCTGATCCTTATGCAGCGCGGTGCAGGCGCCGAAGCAGGTTCCGGCTTTGGTGCCGGCGCATCGGCCACCGTATTCGGCGCCCGCGGTTCGGCCAACTTCCTGTCGCGTTCCACCGCCGTGCTCGCCGCGCTGTTCTTCGCGCTCAGCATCGGCATGGGCATCTACTTGAAGGCCAACGGCGGCGTCATCCGCCAGCAGCAGGCCAACAACAGCCTCGGCGTGATGGCAGGTCTTGGCAACCAACCCGCCAAACCGCAAAATGCGCAGCCCGCGGCCCAGCCAAAGGCTGAAGTGCCGGCAGCGGCACCCGCTGGTAACGGTGAGGTCCCAGCGGCCCAGCCCGCCCCGGCCAAGGCACAGCAGGGCGAAGTCCCCGCCCCCACGGCCCCGGCAGCAGCAACGAGCAAGAAGTAAAAATCGAAACACTAGCCCAGGTGGCGGAATTGGTAGACGCACTACCTTGAGGTGGTAGCGACGCAAGTCGTGGGGGTTCGAGTCCCCCCTTGGGCACCAATCGAAGGCTGCGGAATCCTCATACGGGTTCGGTAGCGAAAAGAAGAAACCCGCCGGTTGGCGGGTTTTTTTGTGGCTGAAAGATGCAGTGGCCTCAAAAAGGCATGCCATTTTTCGATGTGGTTGGCTGGAAAGCCATGCTCCAAAGCTGAGGATACGCAAGACGCCAGGCGCCCGCGCTCGTCATTCCGGCGAAGGCGGGAATCCAGTAAAAAATGACGTGCGTAGCACACGACATAAAAGGCTTTGAGTGCTTCGCACAGCGTACTGAACTGGATTCTTTGCTCCTACAGCCGAGCATATCCATGCCCTCTCTCACGGGCCGGTAGATGAATTAGCAAGTTGCCGCTGCCCCGCAATTCGTATAGGTTTCGCGAAGCGCCCAAGGCGCTCAAGCCAGCAAATCATGGACAGGGGATATGGCAAAGCAGACGGCGAAGGTGGATCCCTTCAGGGAGTTTGGTTCCCATGCCGAGGACATGCGAATCGCGTTGAACGACATTGCACCCGGCATGGCCTACAAGCTGGGCAACATGCAATGGCTCAACGAGATCAAAGCAGGCATCCGATACGAAACGGCGAAACGCTATCGCCGCTCATAGAAAGAATGTTCTTGATCTCCGCCATCATGGAGCTGGCAATCACCAACGACCATTCGGCAGCACTGTAGGCTGGGATGACAATCCCAACACCGCCATGCACATCTACACGGCCATATTGAGTCGCCGCTCAGACTTAGGACATTGGACGAATCATTGCGCTGAACCGTTTTAACTTGCCCCAGCTACGAAGGAGTGTTTGCATGACAGAAACGACAGCTTTGAATCTCTACAGATCATGCCGCATCGAACAATTTCCCGATGGTGTGATGATCGAGGATGAGGCCGCCCCCGGAGTACTTCATCCCGACTTCTACGACAGACCGTTGCCCAATGGCGGCGTCCGTGAAGCAGACATCCAGGTCTACCTCGTAAAGAACGTCGAGTGGGTGGGAACCGGGCAGGGGACGTCGCTATTCGATCGATCTGGCGTGTTTACCAAGTCAGGCTGGTTGTCTTTTCCCATTCCGGAAGGCACGTCGATACCGGCTTCGCTCATCGTTGCAAATACGGGTTACAACAAGCGGCTCAAGGCGACTCACTATCAGATCGAGGCCAAGGCGCCCATGAGAAAGGATGCTATGGAGGGAGCGCTGGAAAACTTTGCCCGTAGCGCTGTAGCGCGGTCGGTAGAATTATCTCGTCGTGGCGTAAAGGCGTAGAGGCATCGGTATGGCTGAGATTGATGGCGTAACGCTTCGGATGGCCATCCAGGCAGTGGATGCGATGATCAATGATCTCGCGAAGCAGCTGGAGGCGGATGACAGTCCAGAGGCTGGGGAGCTTGAGCTTCGGTTGCTGAAATACGAAAAGGCTTTGGAGAAGCTCAAGGTTGGTTATGGGGAGGAGCAAAAAATCTCCAGTAATCTTCCGCCTTTTGAGAAGCTCATTGGGGAGTGATCTGAGAGATCTCCTTTTCCTCCGAAGCACGTGACATGACGATAAGCACGTCGCTTTCTGGAAGCAATTTGAGGGTGATTTCAATGGACAACCGCTTCATTGGGCGATGCGGCCAAAGCTTGTGATTCTGGAAGAGGACGCCCGCAAAAAGCCTCTACACGCGCAGATATCAGTCCATTCACTGCGCCAGGTCTAATCATCAATGAGAAGGCTCGCAACGCATTGGGCGATCTACTCTCTGGCCCCTTTGTTCGGGTTTGATCCGAGTTCAATAATTGACCATTTTATGACTGAATCCAACGACGTGTCTCAACTGTACAAGCAAGCACGAAAGTCATTATCGAGCGCCTTGACCGATCTTTCGGAGATCAAGATCGACGATGAAGAGGGTAATAGGTACCTAGCTGAGGTGCGGGAGAGCCTGACTGCGCTAAACGACCGCTTTGACGACGACATGGGACATCTGGACCGCCATGCCGAATGGGAGAAATTCACCATTGCCTTCTTTGGGGAAACCAATGCTGGCAAGAGCACCATCATCGAAACCTTGCGCATTCTCTTCAACGAGAAGGGGCGCCGGCAATCTATGGATGCCAACGTCGCGACGTCGAATGAACTCAAAGCCATTTTCCTGAAAGGACGTGAAGAGCTTACCGCTGAGTTGCACAATCTTGGTTCCACAGTTGCCGATCAAATCCTGGCGTTGTCGGGCCGCGTGAGTGCGTTGGCGACTGCCTCGCAGACAGCGAATGAGCGAGCCGCGCGAGTGGCAAGCTCCGCAGTCTTGGCTGCTACTCGGCGATTCTGGATGGGTGGTTTGGCTGGTCTGATCCTGGGGCTCTCACTTGGCCTTGGTTTGGGCTTCCGGTTGTTCTGACGGTTCTCTTGGGGGCATGGAATCGTCCATGAACACGCTACATTGGGAGCCGTCTGTACAGTCGGATGTCGGCCGACTGGTCCGGCAGTTCAATCAGAACCTGGAGAACTTGGCTGATAGAAAAGCCTCATGGGAGGAGGCTGTCGCGGCGACCATGCGCATTGACGGCGCCATCGTAGGGACGGGGCGCCCGGATTTTACGACGACGAATGCTGCATATGAGTTCGAGCACCACGGCGAGCGGTTTCGGTTGCTCGACGTGCCCGGGATCGAAGGCGATGAGGCTAGATATGCTGAGCTGATTCGTTCTGCTCTGGCCGAGGCACATCTGGTTTTCTACGTGATCGGAACAAACAAGAAGCCGGAAGCGGAGACAGCGGCGAAGATTGCCCGATACCTGCGGCACGACACCATCGTGCATCCGATATGCAACGTTCGCGGCAAGGGGGATACCTACGAATTTCCCGAGGACCGCGTTTCGCTTGCCCAGACCCACAAAGACATGGAAGCCAATGCGCGCCTCACCGAGGCGGTTCTGAGGCAGTGCATTGGCGACGAGGTGGTGCGTCCGACCATATCGTTGCAGGGAATGGCGGCCCTGTCCGCCATGGCTTGGCACGAAAATGGGACGACCTTCGTCCCTGAGCGTGCGGACCTGGTACGGGGACAGGCAGGCCTCTTGGATGCGTTTGAAGATGCCGGCGCGTTGAGGCGTTTCAGTCAGATCGATCAATTGAGCGAACTTCTGAAAAGCTATGGCGATGGCGGTCTCCAGCGAGAGATCGCGGCTGCCAATCGCCGGAAGGTCCTTCGCCATTTGCGCGACACGCTTCAGGAACTCGACGAGCACATTCGCCGCACTGTTGATCTGGAGCGAACGTTTGGCGATAAGGTCAATGCCACTACAAAGCGTATCGACGATGCGCTGGGCCGGTTTGAAATTTCGTTGCAGGGCTGCTTTACGGCTGTCGACTCGAGCTTTGAAGTCTTGAATGACAAGGTTTTCGAGATCGTCGAGCGAGATTTCAAGTCTAGGGAGACGGTCGAGAAGGCAATCAGGAAAGAGACAAGTACCTGTTTCGACCAATTGCAGGAAGAGATTGGCGCCAGGAATCACAGCGCCTTAAACCGATTCCAAGAGGACGTTATAGATCAGCTGGAACGTATGCGAGAGGATCTTGAAGCTCTGCATTCTGCATCTTTGGGAGGGACGGTGAGCGGGCTAGGCCTCTCCATCGGCAGCGTGCTGAAAACCATCGACTTCCAGCTTGATGATTTTGGCAAGTCTTTGTTACGCGTGGCCGGGTACGTAAGCACAGCATTGAGCATCACGTGGGAGGGTGGTCCCGTCGCCATGGCAATTGGGGCGGCCATCGGAGTCGTGGTGGGTTTGGCCGTCGAGCTGCTGACGTATTTCGGGATCATGCGCGACAAGCGCATCCGCAAAGTGCAGGGCGAAGTTATCGCGAAGCTTGATGAGTACAAGGAGGGCGTTCGCCTGGAAGTGGAGCGCGGCGTCCTGAATCAATGCACCACGATTCGCGAAATTGTTGACGCCCAAGTCGTCTCTCCCCTCAAGGCGCGAGTTGCGGCGATAATTCGTGCGGGCGAAATTCTTCGCCAGCATCGTGTCCGCGTCGCGTCTCTTTATGAAACGATCCAGGAGTCGTTGCATGAGTCAGTTTGACAGTTATAACGCTAGCAAGGCCGAGATCATTGGATGCTATGACCGGCTTGAGGCGGCCTTGCACTTGCTTGGAGCTGGAGCAGGTGTCGAAGAGGACATCCAGCGAATTGGTCAGGCGCGCCTTGCCATTGATGGCGACACGCTATGTATTGCCTTACTCGGGGCTTTTTCAGATGGCAAGACCAGCGTGGCCGCTGGTTGGCTAGGCAAGGTCATGCCCGATATGAAGATCGATGCCGACGAATCTTCAGATGCGCTTGCGCACTACAACGTGGACGGCTTAGAGCAAAAGGTCACGATTATCGATACACCTGGCCTATTCGGTGACAAGGTGACGGAGGGGGTGAGGCGGTACGACGACGTCACGCGGGACTTCATTGCCCAGGCGCATATCGTCTTGTATGTGGTTGATGCGACTAACCCGATCAAGGACAGTCATCGTGAGGCATTACGCTGGGTCATGCGCGACCTGGGTAAGCTCGACTCTACTATCTTTGTGATCAACAAGATGGACGAGGTGGCCGATTTACGTAACAGCCTCGATTTCGAGGAGCATGCGCTCATTAAACGTGATGCCATCATCGGGAAGCTGTTCCGTTACCTTGATTTGAACGAAGCGGAGGCTGGAAGGCTGCATGTGGCTTGTGTGGCGGCCAACCCTGGTGGACGCGCCATGGAATTCTGGCTTGGGGACGACGAGAAAAACCTGTACGAGCACCGGTCACGCATTGGCCACCTTCGTCAGTTGGCGGCTGCCGTCCTGGCCACAGGGTCGCGCGACGTATTGCTGCGCAAGGCCGGCGCGAGCGTTCTGCAAGATATCGTTAGGCGACGGCTGGACAGCATCGCCAGTGGCCAGAAGAACTCCGATGAGTTGGCGGCCGCATTGGGCCGCGAGATCGAACGTCTGCAGAAAGACGTTGCCGCTGGCGAGCGGGATGTTCTCGACGCGGTGGCGAGATTGGAAGAAGAACTGTGGGCGATGGAAAGCAAGCTGCTGGCGCGGATTCGCGCACTGGAGCGCGAGGATATAGCAGGATTTGTCGAGGACGAGATCGGCCTCAACGCTCCAGATGCTGGATTCCGATTGCGCGCTCGCATTGAGCGTAAGGTTCAACAGTGCTCCCAGCGGTCGCTGAAGATCCTTGAGGGAGTACAGGCAAGCGTCGACCATACGCTGTCCAGTACCTCCGAGGTATTGAATAGCTTGACTTCCTCGACGCTCTCCGGATCGAGCAAAGCGCTAGGTGCGCTAGGTAAGCTCCCTCCGGCGACCATCAAGGCAGGCATATTCGCGGCGCGCGATGCGCTGAGTAACGTGACGGGTTGGGTAATCAAGTTCAAGCCTTGGGAGGCGGCCAAATACGCCAACAACATCGCGAAGTTTGCCGGCCCCGTCGGTGCAGGGTTGCAATTGCTTGGCGATGCCGTCAGTGCTTTGCGGGGCCATCAGGCGGAGAAGGAGTTGGCGGCGATCAAGGCCGAGTTGACCAACTTGGTCAAACTGCATTTTCAGTCCGTTTACGACTACCTCAGTGTGCGGGAGAAAGTTATTGAGGCCTTTGCGCCACAACTGGCTCAATTTCACGTGCTTCTGGCGGGACAAGTCGCGCAATTGGGGGATATCCAGCAGCAGGTTGCGGCTATACAGGCTGCCCGTGAGGCGCTTTTGTCTCTAACTGAGGGCCGGCCTTTGGGGGCAGTACGGGCAGATGCCGCGTGACTTGTTTCCGTCGTGGCGACTTCTTTGATCATCCTGGTGGCGTAGGGAACAATCTCAGCCTATGAGAGCTTCCATCTTCAGGCTTCAATGACCGACGCCCACGGTGGGCACCGGTCCATTAGGAGCTCGACATGTTCAAGGTCATTGGTGCTGTGGTGGTGTACGGGTTTGCGTTGCTTGGTTTGGTCAAATACTTGGAAAGCACTCATTCGAACGCATGATGGGCGCTTGGCGAAAACAGGGGGAACAATAGGCAGATGGAACAACTGAGCATGTTGATCACGGTGGTTCCGGATGCCGTGGTCGAGGCGGAGAAGCGCGTTGGCGTTCCGCAGAGTGAAACCGAGGAAGCCACGTTTCTTGATGCGGTGAAGAACATGGCGGTGACGGCGGCAATGACAGCCGCAAAAGCTTCTTTTGGCTTCGGCGTGGTCAGCCTGGGAGAAATCGCCATTCGATCCGTTGTGGTGGCACGCAGGCGTGCGTTGTCGGAAGGGCTGAATGTGCAGATGGTGGGTTTTCAGGAGGCAAAAGGGCTGCTTTTCCCTCCCGGCCACCCGCAGGCCAAGGTGGTCTACATGCAGCACCCGGCCAATCGACTCTTGTATTACCCCGTGGCGTCCTTTCATCGGTACGTGTTTGAACACAAGTTCAGCGAAGCGCTCTTGCTGCTGGGGGCGCTCGGCGCGAATGAAATTAATGTCCAGCACATCAAGGGATGGGCGCGCGATTTTGCCAGTGAGATGTCGGTACCTATCCCGCCCAGTGTTGGCAACGGCCAAATCGGTGCATCAGCCTCTGCCCATGCGCGCACTGGCGAAAATCTGCTGTTTCACGCCTCGTTGAGAGGCAGTGACACGCCGGTCATGATCAGCGGTCCCATTTGGTTCCCGCATGAATCCATGTGGCAAGCGGTTGCCAAGTTGCGGCTGGATCATGGACTGGATGTGTTTTCGCTCACCCTCAATTACGAGGAGGACTATCAAGTCAACGCCAATCTGACGGCTGCGATTGAAGGTGTTGGTTTCAAGCTTGGAGGGGAGTTCAAGAAACACATCTCGACGGTGTGGACCATGAGCGGCCACTTCGGGGCAAGGCGTCAGGACTGAATTCTCCCGTGATGAGCTTTCGGCATTGGATACAGCCATGAAGCCGAAGACAATCTTTTTGCTTGTTCAACCACCTGCATGAGTGGGGGCGTTGCGCCCATACAAAGCGACCCCCACGCCTGCGATAAACTCACCGTCTGCGCCAACGACGCGCAGAGGGAGAGCCAATGAGTATCTTGCAAGACCTGCTGAACGCCTATCGTCAAGGCTGCGGTATCTGTGTACCTTCCTTCCGGTGCAGGCCATTTCAGACAAGCCACAGCGAATGAACCAAACCTTTCTTTCTGCCCTCATCTGGTCCGTCGCCGACTTGTTGCGCGGCGACTACAAGCAATCCGAATACGGCCGGGTGATCTTGCCATTTACCGTGCTGCGTCGACTCGACTGCGTACTTGAGGCCAGCAAGCCCAAGGTGCTGGCGGAGAAGGCCAAGCGCGAAGCGGCCGGGTTGGATCCGGATCCGTTCCTGCGGCGCGTGTCGGATGTGAAGTTCTACAACACCTCCACGCTGGACCTGTCCAGGCTCATGGGCGACCAGGATCATATCGAGTCCAACCTCATCAGCTACGTGCAGGGCTTCTCGCCGGAGGTTCGCGAGATCTTCGAGCGCTTCGACTTCGCCATCCAGGTCAATCGACTGGCCAAAGCCGACCTCCTGTACCTCGTCACCGAAAAGTTCGCCAACGTCGACCTGCACCCGGACCAGGTGGACAATGTGCAGATGGGTCTGGTGTTCGAGGAGCTGATCCGCAAGTTCGCCGAGTTGTCTAACGAAACCGCCGGTGAGCATTTCACGCCGCGCGAAGTCATCCGGCTGATGGTCAACCTCATCTTCATTGAGGACGACGAGGTGCTCACGCCTGGCAACAACGTGGTGCGCACCATCTACGACCCCACCGCCGGCACCGGCGGCATGCTCTCGGTGGCTGCGGAGTTTCTGCGCGACCACAATCCGAACGCGCGTCTGTCGCTGTTCGGCCAGGAGCTCAACGACGAGTCCTACGCCATCTGCAAAGCGGACATGCTGATCCGTGGAGAGAAGGTCACCAACCTGGTGCCCGGTAACACGCTCAGCGACGATGGCCACGCGGCACGTAAGTTCGACTACATGCTGTCCAACCCGCCGTTCGGCGTGGAGTGGAAAAAGGTCGAGAAGGTGGTGCGCAAAGAGCACGAGGAGAAGGGCTTCGACGGCCGCTTCGGTCCCGGCCTGCCGCGTGTGTCCGACGGCTCCATGTTGTTCCTGCTGCACCTGGTGTCCAAGATGCGCCCGGCGGTGGATGGCGGCAGCCGCTTCGGCATCGTGCTCAACGGCTCGCCACTGTTTACCGGCGGGGCCGGCAGCGGCGAGAGCGAGATCCGACGCTACCTGCTGGAAAACGATCTGGTGGAGGCCATCGTCGCCCTGCCCACCGACATGTTCTACAACACCGGCATCGCCACCTACGTGTGGGTGGTCTCCAACAAGAAGGAACACGACCGTAAGGGTTACGTGCAACTCATCGATGCAGGCAGCTTCTGGCAGAAGATGCGCAAGAGCCTTGGCTCCAAGCGCAAGGAGATGAGCGATGAGCACATCAATGCCATCACCAGGCTGTTCGGCGAGTTCCATGAGGCGGACGTGGCCACCGTCTTCAACGCCGACGGCAAGAAAGTCAAGCGAAAGATCATCGCCGCCGCCGAATTCGCACCTGAGCCGCCGCCCGGGGGCAAGGTGAAGGTGGCTCCGCTTGCGCGCATCTTCCGCAATGAAGAATTCGGCTACACCACCATCACCATTGAGCGCCCGCTGCGCGACGAGCAGGGCAAGGTGGTGCTGAATCAGAAGGGCAAACAGAAGGGCCAGCCGCAAGCGGACAGCAATCTGCGCGACACCGAAAACGTGCCGCTGGGCGAGAACATCCAGGCCTACTTCGAACGCGAAGTGCTGCCGCACGCTCCTGACGCCTGGATCGATGAGTCCAAGAGCAAGGTCGGCTACGAGATCCCGTTCAATCGCCACTTCTACGTGTTCGAGCCACCGCGCTCGCTGCATGAGATTGATGAGGAATTGAAGGCTGTCTCGGCGCGGATCATGGCGATGCTGGGGGAGCTGGCGCAATGAGTTTGCCGAGGTACGGGGAGTACAGGGACATCGGCGTAACTTGGCTTGGGCCTATTCCTTGGCACTGGCAGGTGCAACGGCTCAAGTACGTTTGCACGGTTTTCCCGAGCAATGTTGATAAGCACTCACGGGACGAGGAGTCCGCGATTCGGCTTTGCAACTACACCGACGTCTACTACAACGAGCGAATCACCTCTGCCATGTCATTCTTGGAGGCGACCGCATCGGAAGACCAGATTGCCAAGTTTACGCTGAAGGCCGGCGACACCATCATCACGAAGGACTCGGAGACGGCAGACGACATTGCAGTTGCGGCATATGTGCCAAATGATTTGCCAGGTGTTGTCTGCGGTTACCACTTGTCCATAGTTCGCCCACGGGCTGGAATTGCCGGCTCGTTCGTCAAGAGACTATTCGATTCGGTCTACGCTAAGGCTAAATTCGCGGTTGCAGCGAACGGGTTGACGCGAGTTGGATTGGGGCAATACGCGCTGGACAACATCGAATTGCCGTTTCCTCCGTTTGATGAGCAAGCCGCCATCGCCAGCTTCCTCGACCGCGAAACTGCCAAGATCGACGCCCTGATCGCAGAACAGGAAAAGTTGCTTGTGCTGCTAGCCGAAAAGCGTCAAGCCACCATCTCCTACGCCGTTACCCGCGGTCTCGATCCCAACGCCCCTATGAAGGACTCCGGCATCCCCTGGCTGGGGGAAGTGCCGATCAGTTGGAGCGTTTGTGCAATCAAACGCTACACCGTGGTCATTACTGACGGAGCGCACATATCGCCAGAAACGGACGGTGGAATCTTTGATTTTGTCTCCACAAAAGATTTAGCCAACGACGGAATCGATTTCTATGGGGCTCTGAAGACGTCGGCATCCAGCTATGAATATCTTGTCCGGACTGGCTGTAAGCCACAGTGTGGCGACGTTTTGTTCAGTAAAGATGGAACGATTGGTCGGACCGTTGTCGTTGATGAGGAGCGGGATTTCGTTGTCGCCTCATCACTGATCATCATTCGTCCAGATGCGAATTTGCTTGATAGTCTCTTCCTTCACTACCTTTGTCAGTCGTTTGTAGTCCGACAGCAGGTGGATAGTTACGTGAAGGGGGCGGGCCTGCCAAGGCTGTCAATACAAAATCTCACGAAAGTGCATGGCGTCTTTCCAACGCTCCGTGAGCAGCGAAAAATCGCCAAATTCCTCGCAGCCAAAGATGATGGTTGGTTGTCGCTAAGGGCGAACGCCGAGACTGCTATGACCCTTCTCAGAGAACGTCGCAGAGCCTTAATCTCTGCCGCAGTCACCGGCAAGATCGACGTAAGCAACGCGGCATGACGCAGTACATCGCCGAAGCGCAGGGGCTCTGGTATGAAGGCACGCAGGCGTGGCTGCGGCGCATCCAAGGCCAGCCGATCGTCCTTCCTTTCGCAATTGTCGGCGAATCGCTTGGACAAGACCGCCTATTTCTAGAGGACTATTTCAATTCAAGCACGCGAATCCGCCGTGGCAGGTTGTTCGAGCGGCACAATCAAAACGCATGGCCTGCTGATTGCGTGTCGCGCTTCCCCAATCGGGACACGAGCAATCCTTCTAATGTTTTCAACGTAAATCGCGCCTATCGCACGGCGAGCGTGCATCCCAAGCTGGGTGTCGAGGTCGACCTTGGAGATAGTGGGTCGAGCTCGCGCTGGATCGTGGTTCTTTCGGAGCGCATCGGCCTTGAGGGCTGCTTTGTCACGCTGAAGTCGAAGACACATCTCGGCGTGCTGCCTGAATTGATCGTTTCGGAGATACCGGCAGGCAGCCGGCACGATGTTCAGGCGTCGATTGAGGCGGTTGTCGAAACCGCTTCCATACAGGCTCCTCAGGCTGTGATTGATGCTTGCAGGAACGCCGCTTGTTACATCATCAGCGCGAAACATCCCGCGTCCAATCCAGATGGCAAAAATGATCTTGGGCCGTTGGTGAGCTACTTGGGGAATCAAAAGATGCAGGCACAAGCCGATGCCGGTAATTTGATACGCCAGCTTCACGTTCGCGCAAAGGCCAACGCTGCAGCGAGCCACGGAACTCGCGCCGTCTCGCGGAGCGATGCGGAATTGGCAGTGAGCGCATTGGCTTTCTTGCTTCAGGATTTCGGATGGGCTGCTAACGACTAACTAGTCGATCTATATAAGGACTGACCGGCAAGATGCACTGAGGTGCATCAACTCGTGGAAGTTGGATGAGTAAGCCGTTCGGGGCATGAGATTTTCCAGTCGATACAAACGGTCATCAGGGGGACACGCATGACGAGCACACTTTCGGCGAAGGAACAACCGCTGGCCAAGATTTTCAGCGACGATTACGTTTTCACGATTCCCGGTTACCAGCGCCCCTACGCCTGGGGTACGGATCAGGCGCAAGAGTTGCTCGACGATCTTCTGAGCTATATGCGCGCTGGGAATGTCAAGCTTGACGAGATAGCGCCTTATTTCCTGGGGAGCATCGTGCTTATCAAGCGCGAAGCCGTCTCCGATGCCACGGTCGTGGATGGTCAACAACGATTGACGACGTTGACACTGCTGCTTGCCTGCATCCGGACAACGGTGCAAGACGACAATGTGCGCAAGGGCATCACCAAGCGTATCTACGAGCAAGGTGACGTGGTCACCGCCACAGCAAACCACTACCGGGTATCGCTTCGTGAGCGTGATCGCCAGTTCTTCCGGGAATTCGTGCAGCATGAGGGGGGCATAGAGAAGCTGATAGCACTCAACGATGTGCTCTCAGACAGTCGCTCCCGTCTTCGGGCGAATGCACGGCTCTTCATGACTTCTCTCGCCGCTTTGGATACCGCAACGCTCGTCCGATTGGTGCAGTTCATCGCGACGCGCTGCTATCTGGTAACAGTGGCCACTCCGGACCTCGATTCGGCGTATAGGATCTTCGGCGTGATGAACAGCCGAGGCCTCGACCTCAGTGCCACAGACATTCTCAAGGCCGAGATCATTGGTGCCATCGAGGAAGATAGTCGCGATGACTACACGGAAAAGTGGGAGCAACTGGAAGAAGACTTGGGGCGCGATGGCTTCGGCGATTTGTTCAGCCACATTCGCATGGTTTATCGAAAGGCCAAATCCAAAGGGACGCTGCTCCGTGAATTCCGCGATCACGTGGGGCCGCCCAATCCTCGGATCTTTGTCGATGACGTGCTAGAACCGATGGCGGAGGCGTTCCGCGAGATCACAGATGCTGATTACGCTAGCCAGAAGCACGCCGAAGCGGTCAACAAGGCTTTTAGCTGGCTGAATCGAATCGAGTTCAAGGACTGGGTTCCACCGGCTCTCACTTATTTCTCACTGCACCGCAATGAGCCGGAGGCGATGCTACGGTTCTTCCGCGATCTGGAGCGGCTTGCCTACTCGATGCTGATACGTCGGTCGGGGGTGAACGAACGCATTGAGCGCTTTTCTTCACTCACGGAGGCGATCGAGCAGCGGCGGGATCTCTACTCCCCGGAATCGCCGTTGCAACTTTCTGTCAAGGAGCAGTTCGAGACCTACGAGGCACTCAACGGTCCGTTGTACGACACACATTCGGCCAGGGCGCTGGCGGTCATTCTTTTGCGTTTGGATGAGCTGGTTTCGGGCGGTGGTGCCATCTACGACCATGATGTCATCACTGTGGAACATGTGTTGCCACAGCAACCGAAGCCGGACAGCAAATGGATGGCGTGGCTGCCATCGCCTCAGGTGCGTCTGCAGTGGGTGCATCGGCTTGGCAATCTCGCGCTGTTGACCCGCAAGAAGAACAGCGCGGCGAATAACTACGACTTCGATCGCAAGAAGTCAGCGTATTTCGCCAAAGGAGGAGTGAGCCCCTTTGCTCTTACAACACAGGTTTTGGGCCGTGCGGAATGGACCGCTACGGAGCTTGAGGATCGACAGACTCAGTTGATGGAATTGCTTGAGCAGGAATGGCGGCTTGAAGATCGGGAAAGTCCGCAAGCGACGATCGCCAGGAAGCTCGCCTTGCAAAGCGCCGGTGACCAGCCCGTGGAGTTTGAGCTTTCGAGCGCCAAACTCAATCTTCAAGCAGAAGCCCGCATGCTGGATGACGCGTTTGTCGTGCTTCAGGGATCCAAAGCTAAAGCGGCGTGGACGGGCGTAGGGCACGGATACAAAGCACTGCGCCAGGCGTTGGAGGAAGAGGGGGCCTTGGTTCCCGATGGCAAGGGGGCATTGGTCTTCGCGCGCAACACCGCTTTCAGCAGCCCGAGCGCCGCCTCCGCGGTCATTTTCGGTCGGCCCGATAACGGAAGGACAAGCTGGATGCTCAAGGGAACGGAGCTCAGCTATGCGGATTGGCTGGAGAGTGCGCTTAGCGGGGAGCAAGGAAGCCTGGTGGGATAAGTTGCCAGCCAGGGCCACACCATGCATATTCGCAATTCGCGAATTGCGAACAATGAGCCTTTGCGATGGAACTCAAGCCGCAAGACCTGCTGGTACTGCTGAAGGTGGCTGCCCATCCGGGTCAGCGCTGGACCTATGCCGCACTGGGCGAGGCGCTGACACTGAGTGCCTCGGAAGCGCATGCCTGTGTGACGCGAGCGGTAGCCGCTGGCCTGGCGGTAGCGCGTGGCCGCGGCGATTGGGCGCCGGTGCGTCCGGCATTGGCCGAGTTCGCCGTGCACGGCGTGCGCTACGTCTGGCCGGCGCAACCAGGGCCGGTGAAGCGAGGCGTGCCGACATCGTTCGGCGTGGAACCGCTGGCCGGGAAGATTTCCGCTGCAGCCGGCGAAGCACCGGTGTGGACGCATCCGGCGGGCAAGGCCAAGGGGCCGAGCCTGTCGCCGATCTATCGGTCGGCACCGCAAGCCGCACTGATCGATCCCGCGCTGCATCGGCTGTTGGCCTTGCAAGATGCGATCCGCGCTGGGCGCGCGCGCGAGCGATCATTGGCGACGGACTTATTGACCAAGGAACTGGAGAACATGGATGCGGCGGGATGATCCGAACCTGCCCAGCTTGCGCACGATCGCGCAGGCGCTGGGCGATTTGAGGGAGCAGGTAGTGTTTCTGGGTGGCGCCGTGGCGGGGCTGCTGGTGACGGACCCGCTGGCCGAGGGTGTACGCGCGACCCGCGATGTGGACGCGGTAGTGCAGGCCGAGCGGGCGCAATTCCAGCGCGTGCAACGCGAGCTGACGCGCAGGGGCTTTCATGAGGATGCGGACAGCGGCGTGATCTGTCGCTGGATCCACCGCGACTCCGGCGTGGTGTTCGACCTGATGCCTGAGAATCCGGCCGTGCTGGGGTTTGCCAATCGTTGGTATCCCTATGCGGTGGCGACTGCGCAAAGGATCCCGCTCGGGAACGGCCTACACATCCGACTGGCGACGGCAGTGGCCTTCGTGGCGACTAAGCTGGAGGCGTTCGTGAGCCGCGGTCGGGGAGACATCCTCGCCAGCCACGATCTGGAAGACGTGTTGAACATCGTCGATGGGCGCGAGGAATTGGTGCGAGAGCTGGCCGATGCGTTGCCGGATGTGCAGCACGCCATCGCCGCAGCGTTGGCCGATTTGCTGGCGCGGCCCGGCTTCCTCGATGTACTGCCGGGCTTGATTGCCGAGCCCGAGCGCGCGGATGTAGTGGCCAATCGCTTGCGGGCGATGGCGCAAGGGTAGGAATCGACAGGGGGAAGGATGGACATGAATTTGCACCGCGAGCACCACTTCGAGCGCGAGATCTGCGAACACCTCGCTACTCACGGCTGGCACTACGCCGAAGGCGACGCCCAGCACTATGACCGCACGCATGCCCTCTATCTGCCGGACCTGATCGCATGGATCGAGGCGACCCAGCCGGACAGCTGGGAACGTCTGAGCAAGGCGCACGGTGCGGCCGCCGCGGGTCGCATCGCCGAGCGCATACGCAAGAATCTGGACGAGCGTGGCACGCTGGAGGTACTGCGCCGGGGCGTTGAAATGATCGGGCTGAAAGCGCCGCTGGCGCTGGCACTGTTCAAGCCTGCGCTGGCGGTGAATCCCGAACTGCAGAAGCGCTACGGCGCCAACCGCCTGCGGGTCGTGCGTCAGGTAAAGCACTCACCCAATAATCCACACGATGCATTGGACCTGGTGCTGTTCGTCAACGGCATCGCGGTGGCGACGGCTGAGCTGAAATCCGACTTCACTCAGAGCGTGGGCGACGCGGTTGACCAATACCGCTACGACCGGCATCCGTATCCCAAAGGCGGCGTGATCGAACCGCTGCTGTCATTCCCCGGCGGTGCGTTGGTGCATTTCGCGGTGAGCCAGGCCGAGGCAATGATGACCACCCGGCTGGCCGGCAAAGACACAAGTTTCCTGCCGTTCAACCTTGGTCACGATGGCGGCGCGGGTAATCCGCCGAACCCAAATGCCTTCGCCACCGCTTACTTATGGGAGCAGGTGTGGGCACGCGATAGCTGGCTGGAGATATTGGGTCGCTACCTGATCGGCAAGCGCGACGACAAGAAGCGTCTGACCAGCGTGATCTTTCCGCGTTATCACCAACTCGATGTGACGCGGAAGCTAGTAGCCGACGTGCGTACGAACGGGCCGGGGCAGCGGTATCTCATCCAGCATTCGGCAGGCTCGGGCAAGACCAACTCCATCGCCTGGAGCGCGCACTTTCTCGCCGACCTGCACGATGACAGGAATACCAAGCTGTTCGATAGCGTGTTGGTGGTGTCCGACCGCAACGTGCTGGACGCGCAACTGCAGGAGGCGATCTTCGATTTCGAGCGCACAGCTGGCGTGGTGGAAACCATCACCAGCGAACGCGGCAGTAAGAGCGCGCAGTTGGGACAGGCGCTGAAGGATGGCAAGAAGATCATCGTCTGCACCATCCAGACTTTCCCCTTCGCGTTGCAGGCGGTGCAGGAGCTAGCCGCGACTGAGGGCAAGCGTTTCGCGGTGATCGCCGATGAGGCGCATAGCTCGCAGACTGGCGAGTCCGCCGCCAAGCTCAAGCAATTGCTCAGCGCACAGGAATGGGCCGAGTTGCAGGATGGCGGTGAGGTAGATACCGAGACCATGTTGGCCGCGGGCATGGCTGCGCGTGCCGGTGGTCAGCACGGATTGACCTACGTGGCTTTCACCGCCACGCCCAAGGCCAAGACGCTGGAGTTGTTCGGGCGGCCTGGGCCTGACGGGCTGCCTCTACCGTTCCATGTTTATTCGATGCGTCAGGCGATCGAAGAGGGTTTCATCCTCGACGTGCTGCGCAACTTCACGCCGTACAAGCTGGCGTTCAAGCTGGCCCATGAGGGCAAGGAATACGACCAGACCGAGGTGGAACGCAGCGCGGCGATGAAGGGGATTATGCAGTGGGTACGCCTGCACCCCTACAACATCGCGGCCAAAGTGCAGATCGTGGTGGAACACTATCGCGAGCACGTGCAGCCGTTATTGAATGGCAACGCGAAAGCGATGGTGGTTGTAAGCAGCCGCAAGGAGGCCGTGCGTTGGCAGAAGGCGGTACGCGAGTACATCGCGCGGCGGAACTATCCGCTCGGCGTGCTGGTGGCATTTTCCGGTGAGGTGAACGATCCGGATAGTTTCCCCGAACCGGTCACCGAGACCAGCTCGGACCTCAATCCGGGCCTAAAGGGGCGCGACATCCGTGACGCTTTTGCGCAGTCGCACTACCACCTGCTGCTGGTGGCCAACAAGTTTCAGACTGGTTTCGATCAGCCACTGTTGTGCGGCATGTACGTGGACAAGCTGCTCGGCGGCATCCAGGCGGTGCAGACGCTGTCGCGACTCAACCGTGCCCATCCGGGCAAGGACACCACCTACATCCTCGACTTCGTCAACGATGCAGCCGAGATCCTGAAAGCCTTCAAGACCTACTACGCCATCGCCGAGCTGGAAGCGGCCACCGATCCGCACTTGGTCTTCGACCTGCGCGCCAAGCTCGATGCCGGCGGCCATTACGATGATTTCGAGGTGGAGCGGGTGGCGAAGATCGAGACCGATCCCAACGCCACGCAGGCCCTGCTCAGCGCTGCCATGGCACCGGTTGCCGACCGCTTGCTCAAGCGTTATCGCGCTGCCCAGCTAGCGCGGGCCGATGCGCTGGGCAGCGGTGACGAGGCTGCAGCCCAGACGCAGAAGGACATCATGGATGCGCTGCAGCTGTTCAAGGGCGATATGGGCGCCTACGTGCGCCTATACGCTTTCCTCTCCCAGATGATCGATTACGGCAATACTGACATCGAGAAGCGCTTCCTCTTCTACAAGCGGCTGCTCCCTTTGCTGGAATTCGGTCGCGAACGTGAAACGGTGGACCTGTCCAAGGTGGTATTGACTCACCACACCCTGCGTAGTGCTGGACGGCAGCCGCTCAACCTCAGGGATGATCAGGGTGATTACAAGCTACCGCCGCTTGATGCGGTGGGTAGTGGTTCGGTGCAGGACAAGGAGAAGGCGCGGCTTGAGGAGATCATCGAGCGGGTGAACGGGCTGTTCGAAGGGCAGCTCAGCGACGGCGATCAGCTGATTTACGTCAACGGCGTGCTTAAGGGCAAGCTGCTGGAGAACGACACCCTTGTGCAGCAGGCGGGCAGCAATAGCAAAGAGCAGTTCGCCAGCTCACCGGACCTGCGTGAGGCCCTGGTGCACGCCATCATCGATGCGTTGGATGCCCACTCAGTGATGAGTACGCAGGCTCTGAAATCCTCACGCACTCAGGATGCTCTGGTGGATATTCTGCTGGGACCGGGGCAGCTGTACGAGGCTCTTCGCAAGCGGGCCTATCAAGGCGATGAAGCGCAGCTGAAGTGAACGCGGCCGGAAATCATCTGCAGGGGAAGCAAGTGCAAACCACCCGCGCAAAACGCCCCAACGGCGAAGCCGTAAGACAAATCATCGCGTGGAGCTTGTATCTGGATTACCAGGGGCAATTCGCCAGCCACCTGAGCGACGACGCGCTGAGCGTGGGCTTCACCAACAGTTCAAATTACAGACTCACACATACCGCTTTCGATCAACTGCCAGCCTCTTGCTCCACCATCGCGGTTACCCGCATCAACGCGCGCCAGGCATAGCTTTCGCGGGCATTCCCCAGGATGGCGCGCCCCAGCATTTGCCGCGCGAGCGACGCATGTCCATCGCAATCGCCCACACGCACGCGATAGGTGGCTGCAAGCGGTACGATCTGTTGGGTGCCAGGCTGCTTCTGCGCTGGTATCGGTCCCCCGTACACGCTAGCGATAGCTGGCTCGTCGAGCATAGACAGATTGACCTTGTCGACAGCTGTCACCCGACAGTGCAGGGCGCCCATTTCCGCGACCGAGGCGACGAAGCTCGCGGTATCGCCGGGGGCAACACGGCCTATGTCGTTTTCGCCGACAAAGGCTTCGCCTTTGATTCCAGCCGGGCCGATCACGTCAAACACATGATCGCCGCGTGGCAGCCAGGTGCCGGCGGAAAGTCCTTCGCCGAGGCGTTGCACCGTGCCATCAAAGGGAGCGCGCAGCGTCAGCTGCTCCGTTTGGCGTTCCAATCCTGCAACCGTTTCGCGTGCGGCCTCCCAGCGTTTGCGCAGAGCGACGCCTTCTTGCAGCAATTGCTGGTCGAAGGGTTGCTGTTCGACTTGCCAGCGCAGTTGCGCTTCGTCCACGCGCGCGATCTTCAGCCGATAATCCAGCTCGGGAGAAACGAGTATCGCAAGCACGTCCCCTGCGCGTACATGCGCACCATCGTGCGGCAACGGTGTGGCAGCGGAGATGTAACCCGCTTCCGGGGCGTAAAGCCCTTGTGCGCGCAATGGGCCGAACACGGCCGGTGCACCCACCCCACCGTGCCATGGCAATACCAGCCATGCGAACAGCAGTGTAGCGAGGATGACGGTGCGCAGCGTCTGGCTGCACCACGTAAGTTGGCGGCGGCGGCGCCAGCACGCGACCGCTTCGCCGGTGATCGGCCGCACGATGAACCAGCCGAACTCTACGCAGAACAACAAGATGCCCAGCGCCTTGAAGAAGGTGTGATAGACGATCAGCGCAATCGAGAAGAACACCACCAACCGGTACAGCCAGGTCACATAAGTAAAGCCGATCAGAAAGCGGCGACGCCGTGGTGTGCAGGGTTCGGGCTGCGGTTCTCCCAGTCCAAACAGCCATTCGCGCATCCACCAGCGACCGAAGGCAAAAGCGCGGTCGTGCAGGTTCGGCATGCCCAGCCAATCGGATAGCAAGAAGTAACCGTCAAAGCGCATGAACGGGCTGGCATTGATCGTCACTGTACTGATCCACGTGGTGGTGGCGAGCAAGAATGCCGCGGCGCTGAGCGGCCCGTCGGGCAGCAGGCTCCACGCCAGCGTGGCGAACGCGGCCAAGGCAAGTTCCGCCAGCATGCCCGCTGCGCCGATCTGCAAGCGCTCCCGCCGGCTCTGTACTTTCCAGGCTTCGGTGGTGTCGGTGTACAGCATCGGCACCATCACCAGCAATGCGAAGCCCATGACCGGTACGCGGCAGCCGTAACGGTAGGCGGTAAACGCGTGGCCGAATTCATGCAATACCTTGGCGAATGCAAGCGTAAGGCCGATAGCGACAAGTCCGTGCCAGTCGGCGTAGGCGCGGAATGTGTGCGCAAATGCATCCCAGCGGCGTGAAACGAGCGCCAGGCCGAGGAGGGCGCAGACGCCGACGATGATCCAGAATGCAGGCCGGTAGACGAATTCGATATACCGTGAGCAACGGCGCAACAAAGGCATCGGATGCCACAGCGGAATACGGATCAGCAGGTAATGCTTGAGCAGCCACATCGCGTGCGTCATCCGATGGGCCTCGGCCACGGCGCGCAGGCGCTCGGCGTCACTGGACGTGGCGGCCACGAACAGGTTCGCTCGATACAGCAAATGCACCAACGCCTCGAAATCATCGAGGCTTACCGTCAGTGTTGTCTCGGCATTGATGGCGTCGACGATCTTGCCCGGATCGTCGAGCGGCCAACGCGAGAGCATTTCGAAAGCGGGCCAGCCAAGCTGAAAGAAAAGGTTGGCTGCCGGATCGTGCAGCATCCACGTTGGTGAACCGTCCAGCGCGGCGGCGCCGCGCGTCAAGCTGAGTTCCTGGCGCAATGAAGGCAGGCGGGCCATCACCAGCCCAGCCATTGCCGTGTCGCCGCCAACGGTCGGCGCAACAAGTAATACACCAGAGGTACCCAGCGGCCGTGGATGCGGGCGGTGCCCATCATGCCAAGCTCGGGGCGTGGCGCATCGCCGGTAAAGCTTGCCTTGATGCGATAAGCCAGCACGCCATCGGGCGTCGGTTCGGCGCGATAGGCAATCGTGTCGACATGTGCGGCGTAACTGACCAGCGGCGAACTCTTGGGGTAGAGCGTCAGCGTGGCACCCGGTTTCACTTCCACGTTTTCAGCTACCGGCAGGTAAGCGGTCAGCTCTACGTGTGCGGGATCAGCCAGCAGCATCACTTTTTCGCCCACGGAAACGGCGCGTCCCACCCAGTCATTCGGATCGGAGAACACCGCAACGCCGGCGCGCGTTGCGGTGATGCGCAATCGCGCCAGCTGCGCGGCGGCGTAATCGAGCTCGACGGCGCTGGCATCGAGCTTGCCTTTCTTCACGGCCATGTCGAGGCGATCTTTATCGCTCGTAACGGCCAGTTGCGCGGTCTGTCGATACTCTTCCTGCGCAGCGTCGAAATTTTTGCGTGCCAGCGCATCGCGAGAGGCGAGAGTGGTCGCATCGAGCGAGAACAGGGGCGTTCCCGCAACGACATGCTGATTCGGTTGCACTTGCAGGCGATCGATCACTCCATCCAGCGGCGAGCGCACCACAAATGGGTCCTTGGCCGTGACCTCTGCCGGCGCCAGCACGCTCAGTGGCACCGGCATGACGCAGGCGAGCGCCAGCGCAATCAGTACCCGCTTGCGCAGCTTGCCTTGGCGCAGCGAGGCGAGTGCGCGCGAAAACGGCGAAATTTGTGGCTCAAAGGCACGCAGCGCGTGAGCCCATACATGCGCGAGCTCAGCCAGCAAGGCCACTTCTTGCGGGTTGAACGGGTCTTCGCGTGCGAACAAGACCGCGCCCAGGATGCGTTGGCGTGCGTCGATCAGAGGCACCCATAAGGCGCGGGCCGGCCACCATGCGGCCCAATCCGCCGCCAGTTCGGTCGGTAGATCGTCGGCGGTGAATGTTTGCGGCTGTGCTTGCGGTGTTTCTCCGGCTGGCGCCGGCGCTTGCAGCGTCTCCGGTGGTGGTGCGGGCCGGCGCGTCAACCTCCGGCATACCGCGTTCAACCATTGCACATAGGGTGCCGCCGGGTCGCATTGCGGCAAACCCGATACTGCGGCGACCGCACCGGGCAGCGCACCGCCCGCGTGCCACCAGGCAGCCTGGCGGTAGGGTACGAGTACCTGCGTCTCGTTGACGATCGTAAAAGCGAGCGCCGCTTCGGTCTCCGCCGCACGTGCGCGTGCCGACAGCTGCCACAGCAGTGCAAGCCGGGTCGCGTCGATATGGATGTTCCCGGTCATGACGCTAAGGAGTAGCGAACTTGGCCCAGCCGCTCATGCCGGGCAAGAGTTCGGGGGCTTCATTGACCAGCGCCGCGGTGACGTCCACCGTTTGCGAAACTGGATCGACGCGTGCGCCGATGCGTGCTACGCGGGCATCGTAGGTCTTGCCCACCTCGTCCACCTGCACGCGGAGCGAGTGCCCCGGTTTCAGCCATGCCAACCATTTCGACGGCACGATCATCTTCAACTCCAGATGGCTGGTGTCGACGATGGTGAGCACGGGCTTGCCCGCTTCGACGAACTGGCCCGGTGCCGCCGTGCGCTTCACCACGCGACCGGAGAAGGGCGCGCTGATCGTGCAGTTGCGCACGGTGGCTTGCATGTAGGCGACTTCCGCCGCACTGGCCTTGGCTTTCGCGTGCGCCTGCTCGACGTCCAGCTCGCCGACCGAATTGAGCTTGGCCAGCTTGGTATCCACTTGCAGGAGTGCCTGGGCGGCTTCCGCATCGGCCTGCGCCTTGTGCAGCTGTGCGTTGTACAGCGCGCAATCGAGCGATACCAGCAGTTGCCCGGCGCGGAACGCGTCGCCCTCGCGCAGCGGTAATTTGTCGATCTTGCCGGCAATCTCGCTGGACAGTTCCACCTCGTCGCGCGACACGAGCTGAATGCGGATGCGTCCATCGTCTGCCGCGGCATGCGGCACATCGGCGGCTGAAACCTGTAGCGCCGGCCACATCGTCACGGCGATGCAAGCAAGCAGAAAGCCATGCAACCTCATGATTTGCTCTCATCTCCCTTGCCCAGCGAATCCCAGTGTTGCTGCTCTTGGGAGATCGCCTGTTCCAACGTGGTCAGGTCGTGCGATTGCACGGTATCGGGTACCGGATCCAGGCCAAGCGTGGACAGCAATTGCCCATAGGCGCTTTCCAGCTGGCCATAGCTTTCGTACAGGCGCAGCTCGGCCATCATCGCGCCGGCGGCCGCGCGGATTTCGTTGAGCTTGCCGATGGCGTTGGCGTTGGCGGCGTTGCGCGTATGCTCCAGGATCTGCTGGTCGACGTCGTTCATCTGCTGGAGCAGCTCGAACTGCCGGCGCTTGGCCGTCAGGTCGGTGCTGGCGACGTGTACCTGCGTCAACACGGCCATCGCCAGGGCTTCGCGCTGTATGCGTGCGACATCCAGCTCAGCCTTGGCTTCGCCGCGGATGTTTTTGATGTTGAACACGTTCAGCAAGTTCCAGCTCACGCTCAGGCCGGCGTCGCGCCAGGTGTGGAAGGCGAGGAAGCTGTTGCTGTCGTAGTGGTCGCCCAGTTGCACCTCGATGCCGGGCAGCAACTTGGCCAGCGCTTTGTGTGTTTCGTCGACGCTGATGCGTTCGTTGTAGCCGGCCTCCAGCAATTCCGGGCGGCGCTGTAGCGCGGTGGTTTCCATCTGCGTCATGGGCATGGCGAAATGCGGCTCGTCGAAGCCGCCCGGTGGCGCCAGCGTGAATTCCTTGCCGGGGTCCAGATTCATGAGTGAGGCGAGGCGCGGCTTGGCTTCCTCCAGTTGATCGCGCACTGATTCCAGTTGCCGCATGATGTCGAGCAGCTCGTGCTGGTAATTGAGCGTGTCCAGCGGCGAGGCCAGTTTCGCTTGCTGGACATGCCTGGAATCCTCCAGTGCATCGCTTGCCTGCTTCAGCAACGGGCCGATGCGATCGTGAACGCGTTCGGCGCCGGCTGCCTGCCAATACGCTTCGCGCACTTGTTGCATCAGCAACTGCACCACTTTGCGGCGGCGCTGTTGCACCACCAGCACGCGGTCGGCCTGTTCTTTCGCTTCGAAATAGCTCACGCCGAAATCGAGCAGGTTCCAGGAAAAACTCAGGTCCGCGGTGCGCATGTCCTTGTCGGTGGAATACGACGGCGGCACCGTGGTTTCATTGGGGTTGTTGAGCAATACCGAGCGTGAGGCTAGTTCGCGATTGCGCGAGGTGTAGCCGGCGGCGGCGGTCAGCTTGGGCAGCAGGTCGAAATTGGCAAGATCGAGTTGGCGCTGCGCCAGCGCTTCTTCCATCATTTTTTGCCGGTTGTCCAGGTTGAAGCGGATCGCGCGCGCCATCGCCTCATCCAGCGTGATCGGGCCGGTCACTGGATCCTGTTGCGCAAATAATTCGCTCCGCTCGCTGGCAGCCATGTGGTTGCGTTCGGCGGCGGAGAACGGCTTGGGATGGATGGCGCATCCTGATAGCCATACGGTGGCGGCGGTGAGCGCCAGCACCAGCGGGGTGCGGGCGAGTCGGGTATGGGTATGCGCAGCAGAAGAAGACGAATTCACGGTGATAGTCCCTGTCTATGATCGTGTCAGGTATGCGTGGCGGGCGTCGAAGTACGGGCATTGAGCGTGAGCGCTCCGGTTTGCACGGGTGCGGGGCGAACGACATGGAAGCTCTTTTGCTCGCGTTCGAATTGCTCTTTCAGCGAAAGTTTTGCGGCATGGCGCGGTGCATGTCGTGCGGCGTGGTGAACGGTGGCGTGCTTGCCGCCGAAATCGAGTACGACTTCGCGGTAGTGCTGATGTCCCTGCTGGTCGCGCGTGGCGATAACCAGGGACAATTGGTGCGGCCCGTGTCCATGCATCGGCGCATGACCTTGCAGCTGGCGGCTTGCAGGGTCGTAGTGCAGCCAGTCGGGCAGGGCACGGCCGTCCCCTTGCGTCACGGCGATGACCTGCGCGTTTGTGTCCACCCAAGGCACGAGCGCCAGGGTGAACTTTGCGCCGGGCGCTGCAACGTGATGCTCGGTGGTGACCGGCACGTTGAACGGTGCGGCAATCGGCGCGGGCATGATCCACGACTGCGCGCCGACCTGTGTTCCACCCAGCATGTCAGGCGAGTTGGCGTGCTGCCCACCCGGTGCGGTGAAGGTGGTGGTGTGGAAAGGCAGCATGGGTTCGCCAGGCATGGATTCCGCGGCAAGCGCGGTCAGCACCACCGGTTCGCTTGTCGGGATTTCCCCGGTGTTTGGCGGAACCAGCGTGGCGGTAGGCAACACGGGTGGTTCGGCAGGTACGACGGTTCTGCCCTTGAAGGCGGCGTTGACGGTGATCGAGCGTATCGTGTCAGCGCTATCGAGCGTGCCGTCGTTCACTTCGAACGCAATGGTGCGGTTGCCGGCGACGGCCGTAAGCGATATGTCCGTATAGGCCACGGAGGCCAATGCAGTTTGCCATTGCGCCAGCGTGGCGGTGTTACCGGCGGAGGTGAGCGTCAATACACCAGTCGCCGCGTTGTAGGAACCGGTGATGTCGCCCATGGTCGTGCTGTCGTTGACGAACAACAAGCGGTCTTCGCCGGGGCGCAGGCCCGCGACGATGGAGACGGTGGCGCTCGCCAGCGTGGCGTTGTCGCGGTCGGAGACGGTGATGTAGGGATCGATCAACACCGGCGAGGTATGCCCAATGCCGCCGAAGACGACCGAGCCGCTTGAGGTGGTGACGATCGGCGTCTGGTCGGTATCGGTGACCGTCACCGTGCGCGTCGCCGCGGCGCTGGTCTTGATGCCGTCGCTGACGGCGAAGCCGATGGTGCGCGTGGCGTTGTTCGGCGTGACGGTGGTGTCGGTGTAGGAGACCGAATCCAGCGCCGCCTGCCATTGCCCCAGCGTGGCGGTGGCACCGGAAGAGGTGAGCGTGAGCACGCCGGTGGCCGCGTTGTACGAAGCGCTGATGTTGCCCATGGTCGCGCCGTCGTTGGTGAACGCGAGCACGTCTTCGCCGCTATGGAAATTGCCGGTGATGGCGACCGTGGCCGAGGCCAGCGTGGTGTTGTCACGGTCCGACAGCGTGATGGCGGTATCGATCAGCACCGGGGTCGAAACGGCGTTGTCCGCAGCCACAAAGGAGACCGACCCGCTGGGGGTGGTGAGGATCGGCGTCTGGTCGGTATCGGTAACGGTGACCGATTTCGTGCCGGCGACGCTGGTCTCCAGGCCGTCGCTGACCGCAAAACTGACGGTGCGCGTGGCGTTGTTCGGCGTGACGGCGGTATCGGTGTAGGTGATCGAGGCCAAGGCCGCCTGCCATTGCGCCACGGTGGCGGTGGCGCCGGTCGAGGTCAGCGTCATGACACCCGTGGCGGCGTTGTACGAGGCGGCGATGTTGCCCATGGTCGCGCCGTCGTTGGTGAACGCGAGCACGTCTTCGCTGCTATGGAAATTGCCGGTGATGGCGACAGTAGCCGACGCCAGCGTGGTGTTGTCGTGGTCGGAGAGTGCGATGCCGCCGTCGATTTGCACGGGCGTGGACGCGGCGTTATCGCCAGCGACGAACGACGTGTTTCCGGTAGATGTCGTCACGATCGGCGTCTGGTCGGTATCGGTGACGGTGACCGATTTGGTTCCGGCGACGCTGGTCTTGACGCCGTCACTGACGGTGAAGCTGATCGTGCGCGTGGCGTTGTTCGGCGTGACGGCGGTATCGGTATAGGTGACCGAAGCCAGTGCCGCTTGCCATTGCGCCATGGTGGCGGTGGCGCCGGAAGAGGTGAGGGTGAGCACGCCGGTGGCCGCGTTGTACGAGGCGCTGATGTTGCCCATGGTCGCGCCGTCGTTGGTGAACGCGAGCACGTCCTCGCCGCTATGGAAGTTGCCGGTGATGGCGACCGTCGCCGACGCCAGCGTGGTGTTGTCACGGTCTGACAGCGCGATGCCGCTATCGATGTGTACCGGCGTGGACACGGTGTTGTCGCCCGCCACGAACGATGCGCTGCCGGTAGACGTGGTGACGATCGGCGTCTGATCGGTATCGGTGACCGTCACCGTGCGCGTCGCCGCGGCGCTGGTCTTGATGCCGTCGCTGACGGCGAAGCCGATGGTGCGCGTGGCGTTGTTCGGCGTGACGGTGGTGTCGGTGTAGGAGACCGAATCCAGCGCCGCCTGCCATTGCCCCAGCGTGGCGGTGGCACCGGAAGAGGTGAGCGTGAGCACGCCGGTGGCCGCGTTGTACGAAGCGCTGATGTTGCCCATGGTCGCGCCGTCGTTGGTGAACGCGAGCACGTCTTCGCCGCTATGGAAATTGCCGGTGATGGCGACCGTGGCCGAGGCCAGCGTGGTGTTGTCACGGTCCGACAGCGTGATGGCGGTATCGATCAGCACCGGGGTCGAAACGGCGTTGTCCGCAGCCACAAAGGAGACCGACCCGCTGGGGGTGGTGAGGATCGGCGTCTGGTCGGTATCGGTAACGGTGACCGATTTCGTGCCGGCGACGCTGGTCTCCAGGCCGTCGCTGACCGCAAAACTGACGGTGCGCGTGGCGTTGTTCGGCGTGACGGCGGTATCGGTGTAGGTGATCGAGGCCAAGGCCGCCTGCCATTGCGCCACGGTGGCGGTGGCGCCGGTCGAGGTCAGCGTCATGATCCCCGTGGCGGCGTTGTACGAGGCGGCAATGTTGCCCATGGTCGCGCCGTCGTTGGAGAACGCGAGTACGTCTTCACTGGCGTTGAAATTGCCGGTGATGGCGACCGTGGCCGACGCCAGTGTGGTGTTGTCGCGGTCGGAGAGCGTGATGCCGTGGTCGATCTGCACTGGCGCCGAGGCAGTGTTGTCGCCGGCCACGAAGGAGGTGCTGCCGCTGGACGTGGCCACGATGGGGGTCTGGTCCGTGTCGGTGACCGTCACCGTGCGGGTGGCGGTATTGCTTATGACAGCGCTGGTATCCACGGCCGCAAAGCTGACCGTGCGCGTCGCCGTATTGGGGGTGATGGCCGTGTCGGTATAGGTAACTGAGTCGAGCGCGTTTTGCCATTGCGCAAACGTTGCCGTCGCGCCCGTCGACGTCAGCGTCAGCACACCTGTCGCCGCGTTGTACGAGGCGGCGATATTGCCGTATGTCGCCGAATTCGTATTCGTGAAAGCGAGCACGTCTTCGCCGCCATGGAAATTGCCGGTGATGGCAACGGTCGCCGAGGCCAGCGTGGGCGCGGCGCCGTCCGTCATGGTCAGCCCGGAATCGATCGCCACCGGCGTGGACACCGTGTTGTCGCCCGCGACGAACGCGGCTGAGCCGGAATCGGTCGTGATCGTCGGCGGGCCGAGCAGCGCCACGGTATCCGTTGCCGCAGCACTATTCTTCACGCCGTCGCTGGTCGCGAACGAAATGGTGCGGGTGCCGGGCGTGGCGCTGGAGCCGGCCGAGAACGTCACCGAGCTCAACGCGTTGGACCACTGCAAGTCAGAAGCCGTGCCGCCCGAGGAGGTCAACGTCAGCACTCCCGTTGCTGCGTTGTACGAGGCGACGATGTTGCCGTACGTGGCCGAGCTGCTATTGACGAACGTCAGCGTGTCGCCGGCGTGAAAACCACTCGTGATCGCGACCGTTCCCGTCGACTGTGTCGTGTTATCGCGGTCGGTGACCGAAATGCCGCCGTCGATGGTCGCGGCCGACGTGCCGCCGACGTAGTTCGTCGTGCCGCCCGTGGTCGTCACGATCGGTGTCTGGTCGGTGTCGGTGACGGTGACCGTACGCGTCGCCGTGTTGCTGGTAACGGCACCGGTATCGAGGGCAGTGAAGCTGATCGTGCGCGTCGTGGTATTCGGCGTAATGGCCGTGTCGGTGTATGTGACTGCCTCCAGCGCCGCCTGCCACTGCGCAAGCGTCGCCGATGCACCTGACGACGTCAGCGTCAGCACGCCCGTTGACGCGCTGTGGGACGCGGCAATGTTGCCGAAGGTGGCCGCACTGGTGTTCGTGAACGCAAGAACGTCCTCGCCGCTATGGAAGTTACCGGTGATGGCAACGGTCGCCGAGGCCAGCGTGGGCGCGGCGCCGTCCGTCAGGGTCAGCCCGGAATCGATCGCCACCGGCGTGGACACCGTGTTGTCGCCCGCGACGAACGCGGCTGAGCCGGAATCGGTCGTGATCGTCGGCGGGCCGAGCAGCGCCACGGTATCCGTTGCCGCAGCACTATTCTTCACGCCGTCGCTGGTCGCGAACGAAATGGTGCGGGTGCCGGGCGTGGCGCTGGAGCCGGCCGAGAACGTCACCGAGCTCAACGCGTTGGACCACTGCAAGTCAGAAGCCGTGCCGCCCGAGGAGGTCAACGTCAGCACTCCCGTTGCTGCGTTGTACGAGGCGACGATGTTGCCGTACGTGGCCGAGCTGCTATTGACGAACGTCAGCGTGTCGCCGGCGTGAAAACCACTCGTGATCGCGACCGTTCCCGTCGACTGTGTCGTGTTATCGCGGTCGGTGACCGAAATGCCGCCGTCGATGGTCGCGGCCGACGTGCCGCCGACGTAGTTCGTCGTGCCGCCCGTGGTCGTCACGATCGGTGTCTGGTCGGTGTCGGTGACGGTGACCGTGCGCGTCGCCGTGGCACTCGTGTTGCTCGCGCCGTCGACGGCGGTGAAGCTGATCGTGCGCGTCGCATTGTTCGGCGTAATCGCGGTGTCGGTGTAGGTGACCGATTGAAGCGCGCTCTGCCATTGGGCCAGCGTGGCCGTCGCACTGGCCGAGGTCAGCGTCATCACGCCCGTGGCTGCGTTATACGAGGCGGTGATGTTGCCCATCGTCGAGCCGTCGTTGGTGAACGCCAGCACGTCTTCACCGCTGTGGAAGCCACCGGTGATCGCGACGGTCACCGATCCCAGCGTGGTGGCGCTGCCGTCCGTTACGGTCAGGCCGGCATCGATGGTTACCGGCGTCGAGGGTGTATTGTCGCCGGCTACAAACGCGGCCGAGCCGGAGTCGGTGGTGATGGTCGGCGGTGCCGTAATGTTGACTGTATCGGTCGCGGCGGTGCTGGTTTTTGTCCCGTCACTGGTCGCGAACGAAATCGTGCGGTTGCCGTAGGTGTTGCTGGTGCTGGAGAACGTCACGGCCGATAGCGCGTTGGCCCACTGCGTATCGGTGGCCGTCGCGCCCGAGGAGGTCAGCGTCAGCACTCCTGTGGCCGCGTTGTACGAGGCGATGATGTTGCCCATGGTGGTGCCGTTGTTCGTAAAGCCCAACGTGTCGCCGCTATGGAAGCCCCCGCTGATCGATACCGTGCCCGACGTTTGAGTGGTGTTGTCGCGATCGGTGATCGAAATCCCGCCGTCGATCGTTACCGCCGATGTCGCGCCGACGTAATTGGTCGTGCCGCCCGTGGTCGTCACGATCGGCGTTTGATCGGTATCGGTGACGGTGACCGTGCGCGTGGCCGTCGCACTCGTGTTGCCGACGCCGTCGACCGCGGCGAAGCTGATCGTGCGCGTCGTATTGTTCGGTGTGATCGCCGTGTCGGTGTAGGTGACCGATTGAAGCGCGCTCTGCCATTGCGCCAGCGTGGTCGTGGCGCCGGAGGAGGTAAGGGTGAGTATGCCGGTGGCCGCGTTGTACGAGGCGGCGATGTTGCCCATGGTCGTGCCGTTGTTCGTAAACGCCAGCACGTCTTCGCCGCTATGGAACCCACCCGTGATCGCGACCGTCGTCGAACCGAGCGTGGTGGCGCTCCCGTCCGTTACGGTCAGGCCGGCATCGATGGTTACCGGCGTCGAGGTTGTATTGTCGCCGGCTACAAACGCGGCCGAGCCCGAATCGGTGGTGACGGTCGGCGGTGCCGTGATGTTGACTGTATCGGTCGCGGCGGTGCTGGTTTTTGTCCCGTCGCTGGTCGCGAACGAAATCGTGCGGTTGCCGTAGGTGTTGCTGGTGCTGGAGAACGTCACGGCCGATAGCGCGTTGGCCCACTGCGTATCGGTGGCCGTCGCGCCCGAGGAGGTCAGCGTCAGCACTCCTGTGGCCGCGTTGTACGAGGCGATGATGTTGCCCATGGTGGTGCCGTTGTTCGTAAAGCCCAACGTGTCGCCGCTATGGAAGCCCCCGCTGATCGATACCGTGCCCGACGTTTGAGTGGTGTTGTCGCGATCGGTGATCGAAATCCCGCCGTCGATCGTTACCGCCGATGTCGCGCCGACGTAATTGGTCGTGCCGCCCGTGGTCGTCACGATCGGCGTTTGATCGGTATCGGTGACGGTGACCGTGCGCGTGGCCGTCGCACTCGTGTTGCCGACGCCGTCGACCGCGGCGAAGCTGATCGTGCGCGTCGTATTGTTCGGTGTGATCGCCGTGTCGGTGTAGGTGACCGATTGAAGCGCGCTCTGCCATTGGGCCAGCGTGGCCGTCGCACTGGCCGAGGTCAGCGTCATCACGCCCGTGGCTGCGTTATACGAGGCGGTGATGTTGCCCATGGTCGTGCCGTTGTTCGTAAACGCCAGCACGTCCTCGCCGCTATGGAACCCCCCCGTGATCGCGACCGTCGTCGAACCGAGCGTGGTGGCGCTGCCGTCCGTCACAGTCAGGCCAGCATCGATGGCGACCGGCGTCGACGTGACATTGTCGCCGGCCACGAACGCGGCCGAGCCGGAGTCGGTGGTAATGGTCGGCGGCTCCGTGATGTTGACCGTGTCGGTCCTGGAGGTACTCGTCTTGGTGCCGTCGCTGGTCGCGAACGAAATCGTGCGGTTGCCGTAGGTGTTACTGGTGCTGGAGAACGTTACGGACTTCAAGGCGCTGGCCCACTGCGCATCGGTGGCCGTCGCGCCCGAGGAGGTCAGCGTGAGCACTCCTGTTGCCGCGTTGTACGAGGCGGTGATGTTGCCCATCGTCGAGCCGTCGTTGACGAATCCCAGCGTATCGCCGCTGTGGAAGCCCCCGCTGACCGATACCGTTCCTGATGCTTGCGTCGTGTTGTCGAGGTCGCTGACCAAGATGCCGCTGTCGATCGTCACCGGCGAGGACGCGCCGACGTAGTTTGTCGTACCGCCTGTGGTGGTCACGATGGGTGTCTGGTCAGTGTCCGTCACAGTGACCGTGCGCGTGGACGTCGCGCTCGTGTTGGACAGGCTGTCTGTTATGGTGAAGCTGACGGTGCGCGTCGCGTTGTAAGGTGTTACTGCCGTATCGGTGTAAGTGACCGATCGAAGCGCGTTCTCCCATTGTGCGACGGTCGCCGTCGCGCCCGACGACGTAAGCGTCATGACCCCGGTCGCCGGGTTGAACGACGCGCTGATGTTGCCCATCGTCGTGCCGTTGTTGGTGAACGTCAGTAGATCTTCGCCGCTGGTGTAGTTGCCTGTGATCGCTACCGTCGCCGAACCCAGAGTCGTGGCGGCGGTGTCCGTCACCGTCAAGCCGGCATCAATCGCCACCGGCGTCGACGCCGTGTTGTCACCGGCCACGAACGCGGCCGAACCCGAATCGGTCGTGACTTGCACCGGGTTCACGACGTTGATCGTATCGGTCGCCGCCGTGCTCGTTTTTGTGCCGTCGCTCGTCGCAAACGAAATCGTCCGCGCGCCGAACGTCGTACTCGTGCTCGAGAACGTCACGGCTTTGAGCGCGTTCGCCCATTGGGCATCAGTGGCCGTCGCACCCGCCGACGTCAGCGTCATCACCCCCGTGGCTGCGTTGTACGAGGCCGCGATGTTGCCCATTGTCGAGCCATTGTTGGTGAAACCCAGTGTATCGCCGCTGTGGAAACCACCCGAAACCGATACCATGCCCGACGCTTGCGTGGTGCTGTCGGAGTCGCTGACCGTGATACCGCTATCGATCGTGATGGCCACCGCGCCTTCGCTATAGTTTGTCGTGCGGCCTGTGGCCGTGACGATCGGTGTTTGGTCCGTATCGGTGACGCTGACCGCTTTGGTCGTGGTGTTACCGGCCGTGAAGCCGTCACTGGTGATCTCGAAACTGATCGCTCGCGCGGCGGAATTCGGCGTGACGGCCGTATCGGTATAAGTGACCGCGCGCAGCGCGGCCTGCCATTGCGCGATCGTCGCCGTGCCGCTCGCTGACGAAAGCGTCAATACGCCCGTCGTCGCGTTGTAGGCAGCCGCAATATTGCCGTACGTCGCCCCACTCGTGTTCGTAAAGCTGAGCATGTCCTCGGTATTGTGCAGATTGCCCGTGATCGACACGGTGGCGCTCAACGCCGTGGCCGAATTGCCATCGGCCAGCGTGATGCCCGAGTCGATGACGACCGGCGTCGACGCGACGTTGTCACCCGCCACGAACGACGTCGTGCCGCCGGAAGCCGTGAGCGTTGGCGGTGACGAAGGCGCGAGATACGTGAAGTTGTCGAGCGTGGGCGAGAGGAACGTACCATTGCCGCTCGTCTCGACGAGCTTGATGCTCTTGACTTGAGAGAACGCGGCATTGCTGGACAGATCGACGTGAAAGAGCGAACTGTTCGATATGTGGCCCGGCGTGTAGGGAGTGGCTCCAGCGGTCAAATCGAGGACGACACTCCCAACGACGTTTCCAGACCCGTCGAGCGCTTGCACCGTCACCTCGTTGCTGACGAAGATATCAATGTCGAAGCTCTCTATCGCCATTGAACTGCCGTCTTGCCGCTGAATCGTCAGCGTCGACATCTGCGTGCCTTGGGTGTTGACGACAAGCTCGCCGCCCGACCCGCTGGCCGGCAGCGACCCACTTACGACTTGATACTCGACCGCCTGATCTCCCGTATAAGTCAGAAGGCCGAGCGGCGTCGATGTGACCGGCGTCGTGCCCGTATCGAAGCCCACTGAACCGTCATATGTCTCGTCGAACGCAGAAAGAACGTGATCGTAGTTTCGTTCTGAAGCGGCCGAGAAAACCACGCCCGTATGGACCGTGCCCGCGTCGTATTCGAGCACCCAGTCCCCACCCAGCGTCGTTGCGCCGGTTGCGTCGGTCGATGCCGCCACGTTCAAGCCGGAAATCGACGAGATCTGCTGCACGAGCGCCTTGCCGTCCGCGTTTCTGGCGACGTCGCAGCCGTAGATCAGGAAGTCGCCACCGGCCTTCATCGCCGCGCCGATCTGTGCGAGTTCGGCACTGTGCGCTGACAGGCTGCTCTCACTGAGCCACGTGTCGCCGACCTGAAACGCACCGTCCGTTCCGTGCGAAACCAGGTGAATCGAGCTCACTCCGGGGTGTTCCTGCAGATACTGGGCGATCTGCTGAAGGCCATCGCGGTTGGCATTCAATATGACATAGCGCGTGCCGGAGGGCAGGCCCGTAATCAACTCCTGGTAGTTGGCTACGTTGGAATTGATGAAAACCACCTGGCTGGCCTGGGGGCCGCTGCCTATATCGCGATGCGCCTGCGCAAGGCTGCGTGCCTGCGTGTTTGCATGCGCGTGGTCACCGCTGTCGCTTCCAACCGCTGGCACAAGTTCGGCCGCATGCAGGATTTGCGGCCGGATGCCGGCCACGTGTGCGCTGGCCTCAACATGATGCTGTGCTGCCCCCACCGCAGCCACCGACGCGTCATAGACGATGCGAGGTTCAAGCGCCATCAGCAGGGGCGCCGGCGTAACGGCCGACGGGGTGTTGCGCTTGTCGCGCGTGCCAAGCCGCTTGAGCAATTCCAGGGCGATCTTCATAACGACAACTCTCCGGTAGCGGCGCACCGTATAAGGAGCGCACGCGACGCAGCCACTGCAAAGAGCGGCTGTTCGCTAGCAGAAACGGGGCGACGCAAAGCACAACGCGACATGGGGATATCGACCCGGCGCGCCACTGACTCGCTATGCCGGCGATCCTGCGTTTTCGATAAGAAAGGCTGGCCCCTGGACACGGCCAACGCTATGGCAATAGAAACACGCGGCACATCTCCCCCTGATGTCGCTGTGGTCTGTGTTGCAGCGGTCTGCGATGAGTCCTGTTTGCGGGCGGCCCCATCGCTAAGAAGTGTTCTCGTTGCTCCCCTTGCCGGAGTTCATCGACCCGACACGTCCATTTATCCGCCCATCTTCACGTCGCCATCCGCAGCCGGAGCTTACCTCGCACCGGAACGTCTTGCGTGAAACGTGCGGTCTGAGAAATGTACTCGACCATGCTGATGCAATCAAGATTTATGCCATCCGAGGCCGCGCCTTTGGCGCGAAGCGTGCTCCAGATCCATACTGTGATGACCGTCACGCAACTCTGTATTCTTCTCTCCGACGCCTGCCGCCGCGGGATGCGCACAACAGGCGCAGCCATTGAGAAGCGGTTTTACCCGGACGGCTCAGCCACGGCTCGCGAAGAGGCCACACAAGGCGCGCTTGTGGACAGCAAGGAAGCCTGGCGGATAAGTGGCCAGCTCGAGTTGTGTCACGCACATCCGTAATTGGCGAATTGCGAACAATAAGCTCCCACCGAACTCAAGCCCCAGGATCTGTTGGATTGGTGGCCGCCATCCGGGTCGGCGCCGGATCTACGTCGCGTTGGACGAGACGCCCACGCTCAGCCCATCAGAAGCGCATGCCGGTGTGAAGTGGCCGATCGCCTGCGGGGCATGGCGCGAGGGCAGGGATCGACAGACAAAGGATGGACCGAATCTGCATTGCGAGCACCACTTCGAGCGCGAAAGATGATGAGATGGACGCGCGCAGCTCAAGGCGGCGAAGCGCAGGTGAAGTGAACGCGGCCGGAAGTCATCTGCGCCCGTGTCGTACACTCGGCTGGGCGTGGATAGCCTTCGAATATCACATGGGGTACACGCAGCCATGAACACTCCTTCTACCCTCGAAGCCGAACCCGAAGACATCCCACCCCGCGCATTGGTCGACGACATCTGCGTCCACATCTTCAGTTCGTCGTCGGTAATGGTGGGTGTCTGCCTGACTGTCGTGGGCATCTTGCGCGTGGTCATCACGCTGAAAAGCAAAGACACGCTTGGCGATGATCTGCTTACCATCAATGCGATGGTCTATATGGTTTCCGGGTTGCTTTCCTATTGGGGATTGCGCACGCGCAATCGCAAGCGCAATCATCGGCTGGAATATTTTGCAGACACCACGTTTATTGCAGGCATGATTTTTACCGTAGTGAATACGGGCTTTATTACCTGGTTCATCACGGTCGGATAGCAGCCGCTATTGCCGCGTGTGGCTTTGGGCGCCCAGCCAGTTCTCGTTGCCAAGGCGGTCAAGCACATCGTCAATCTGTGTATTGATCGCCTGGAAGATGAAATAAAGCTCGGCGCGGCCGATGGTCATCATGTCGTCGTCGTTCGCCAGGTGTTCTTCGTTATAGGTGATGAGCGCCATCAGGGGCAGCATGTCCTGCAGGTGCTTGAGGACTTCGTAGCCATCTTCGGACAATAGATAGAGTTGCGGACCGCAGCGGCCGCCGTGCATGTCTTGCATGGTGTTCTCCACACGCTTAGGTCACGCCGCGTATTGCACGCGGCGTGAAGGGCTTTCAGGAAAATCCTGCTCGTTGAGTCGGAATCAGCTGCTTCCGGTTCGGCGAGTGCCCACTTTGGCTCGACGTTGCGCAGCCTGCGCAGCGGTGAAGTAGGGGAAAAGCACCGTGGCGGGGGCACGAGGACGTGCAGGTGCCGTATGATTCGATGTAACCACTGTTGACTCCTTGTTAGTTGGTGGTGGCCAGCGGATCGTTTGGGGTGCCTCCCAGGCGATCCGCGCTACTTCACTTCATGTCGGGCGTGTCGCGGTCATCACACGGATGGGCACGCCCGACAGCCGCACCTTCGCATAAAGCGCGCGGCACAATCTGTCGGTCACGAGTGCTTTAAGGCGTTGGCGAACGCCTACGCGACGCAGGCGAACGAGTTTGATGGGGCGCCGTGACAATCGTCCGCTGCTTCAACCATCCGATTGCAATTCAGGCGCCGCATGCGATTGGCAGGCCGGGTGGCCGCATGCACATGGCGCATCGGTGGCGGGAAGCTGCGCTGCCTGCTTGCAATAGTCACTGCAAAACTCGCCTTGTTCCGGGGTGAGCATGCATTGGCAACCCGCGTGGGCGCAGTGGTAGCTGGCTTCAGACATGGTGCTTCTCCGAGGCTACGGTGCTGCCACCATCGCACGGGCATGACGCAAAGCGTGTGGAGATGGGCTAAACGTTGTGTATAAGGGTTCGTTCGGAGCGCGAGGGGCGATCTTCCGCTGGGATTTCATCCTGGCCTACGCCAGTGCAGTGCTGGTTGCAAATGAACAAGGTGCCGGCTTGAACGGAGCATCTGCGCCGGTTCAGAACCGCGATACCCATCATCGGTCATCGCCATTCGAAAGGGCCGGTTCATGGCCTTGCTGAAACACCCCAAGCCTGATGGATGCCACGATATTCGCGAGTGGATGGATGTAACCATCCGTATTTCCGAACGAATGATGCTTGCAGCAGGCCATCCTCTTTTCGGTAGTACACTCCGCATCCATGACGCACCTGTCGCTCCCGAAGCTGGGTCCAACGCGTTGGCGCTTGCGCGATATCCGTCGCGCGCGCCTGACGCGCTGGTTCTTGCTGGGAGGATTGCTGTTCATGCTGGGATTGCAGTCGGCGCTTGCCGGTTACGTCTGCACCATGCCAGATGGCGCGATGGGTCCAACGATGGCCATGAGCGTATCGGCGGCTGATGCGGCCATGGCGTCAACCTGCCCGCAGATGAAACATACCGCGGCGTCCCGTGCGCTATGCGCCAAGCATTGCGCTTCCGACGCCTCCGCTCCCACGGCGCTTCCTGCGTTGTCCGTGCCGCCCAGCGCGCTGGTGGCGTTGCCCCCCGTGTTGCCAACGGCTGTTGCACTGTCGTCGCCGATGACGGCCCGGCAAAAGCAACGCGATCGTCTCCGAGCACCGCCGCCACCGGCAAACCTGCTGTTCTGCTCCCTGTTGATCTAGCGAGCCGCGCTTCGCGCTGAAGCCTCGTCGGGCTCGGTCGAGCGCGACATTCGTTGGCTCCTGGGAGTAATCACCATGTTGTTGTCCGTGTTCACCCGGCGTGCGGTGGCGTCGGGATTGGCTATCGTCCTTGGTGGGGTATCGGTCTCCACTTCCTTTGCGGCTGATTCGCCGTTGACCTTGCAGGCAGCCGTGCAAGAAGGCGTGGCCCAAGCGCCCGCGCTGATGGCGCATCACGCGCACATTGCGTCGATGCATGAAGAAGCGAAGCGTGCAGGTCGCCTGCCTGATCCTACGCTGGATTTCGGCGTGCAGAATTTTCCCGTCACCGCGCCGGGTGCTTTCAGCGTGCGCTCCGATCCGATGACGATGCGCACGATAGGGGTCACGCAGGCGCTGCCTTCCCGCGCATCGCGTTCGGCCGATCGCGAGGTGGCGAATGCCGAAATCAAAGCGGCTGATGCGGAAGGCGCCGACACTATCCAGTCGATTCAAGAGCGTGTCGCCGACGCCTGGATCGACCTTTGGGCCGCACGGCAGAAGCGCGCATTGCTCGCCGAACTCCGCGCCGAAAACGCGCTGGCCGTGCAGGTGGCGCAAGCGCGGCTAAAAGGCGGCGACGGCTCCGCGACCGATGCGTTGGCGGCGCGTGCCCAAGCCGCAGCGCTGGACAATCGCCTGGATGCCGCCGATGCGGACATTGCCGTGGCGCAAGCGGGTTTGCAGCGTTGGCTGGGACACACCGCGGCGGAGCTTGGCGATGCGCCCGATTTCGGGCAGTTGCCGGTTGCGCCTGGGTATTTGGAGCAGGCTGTCGACCAGCAAGCGCCCATGCAAATTTGGCAGGCCCGCGAACAAGTCGCGCAAGCTGCGTTTGATCGCGCGCGCGCAACCAGGCATCCCGACTGGAGTGTGAGTTTCCTTTACGGCCAACGCGCCGGCCCACTCTCGGACATGGTGATGCTGCAATTCGGCGTCACCCTGCCGCTGTTTACGCGCAATCGGCAGGATCGCGCCATCAGCGCCAAAGAAGAGCAGTGGGAAGCGGCCCAGGATGCGCATGAAGATGCGCGCCGCGAGCAGCGTGCGGCTGTTGCTCGTGCGCTGGCGACTTGGCAGGGGCTGGCGCAGCAGATTCAGCGCTACCAGAACACCATGCTTCCGCTCGATCGCGACCGCTCGAAAACGGCCTTGGCCGCCTATCGCGGTGGCGGCGCATTGCAACCCTGGCTGGATGCCCGCCGCGACGAAATCGAGCTGCGCCTGGGTTACGTCGATGCGCTCACCGCACGAGCGCGCCTGTGGGCATCGCTGGCCTATCTATTGCCAACTTCGGAGGCGATGCCATGAAGCGCGCGCTGATTGCCTTGATTGCCGTTTCCATTGCGGCGCTGTTGCTGGTTAGCGGCTACTTTGCCGGTCGACATGGGTCATCGTCTTCCGCGCCTTCGGCTGGCACGACAGCCCAAGTACCTGGCAAAAAAGTCCTGTATTGGTACGACACGATGGTGCCGGATCAGCATTTCGATCATCCGGGGCTCTCGCCCATGGGCATGCAAATGGTGCCCAGGTACGCTAACGAAGATTCCGATTCGGCCATCGTCCGTATTGATCCGGCGACGGTTCAAAACCTTGGCATACGCACGGCTCCCGTGGAGCGTCGTGCACTGGCTTGGGTGAACCAGGTTCCCGGCACCGTGACCTGGGACCTGCGCCAAGCCACGACCATCAGCGCTCGCGTCGACGGTGTGATAAATCAGCTTTACGTACGTGCTCCGTACACCGCCATCAAGACGGGCCAGCCGTTGGCGGCAATGTTGGCGCCGGCGTGGGATACCGCGCTTGCCGAATACAACGCGTTGCAGCAGGCGCAATCCTCCGACGCCAAAGCATTGCGAGTGGCGGCACGGCAACGCCTCAATGTCATGGGCCTGACCGGCGCCGATATCCGAAGTGCTCACCACGGTTCGAGCGGCGCCATAACACTGCACGCTCCGGCGAGCGGTGTAGTCACCACCTTGGATGTACAACAAGGGCAGCGCGTCAGTGCGGGTCAATCTCTGATGACCGTCAATGGTTTGTCCAGCGTATGGGTCGAAGCCGCGCTTCCTCAAGCAGTGGCCGGAACGGTACGTCGCGGCACGCCCGTCACCATAACAGTCGATGCGCTGCCCGGGCGTGAGTTCCATGGCACCGTGGAAACCCTGTTGCCCGATATCGATACGACGACACGCACGCAGCGTGCCCGCATCGTGCTCGATAACGCAGACGGTGCTTTAAGCCCAGGTATGTTTGCGTCGGTGCGCATCGCCTCGGCAAACAAAGAGGCCGTGCCGGTCATACCCAGCGAGGCAGTCATCACATCGGGTTCCCAGTCACGCGTGATCGTCGTCGAGGGGAACGGACATTTCCGGCCCGTATCCGTGCGTACCGGTCGTTCCTCGGAGGGGTACACGGAAGTTCTTGCTGGCCTGAAAGGCAACGAAACAGTCGTCGTCTCCGGTCAATTCCTGATCGACTCGGAGGCGAGCTTGTCCGGCGCACTCGATCGGCTCGATACCCATGCCGCTCAGCCCGCCACGGCGGCGAGTGTGCCGATGCCGGAAGTGCACACGGGAGATCGGCCATGATTGCCGCGCTGATCCGCGCGTCCATCGCCCATCGCGTATTCGTGTTGTTGGCGGCCGTCGTGCTGGCCGCACTGGGTGTCTATGCCACCACGCACACGCCAATCGATGCGCTGCCCGACCTCTCCGATACGCAGGTGATCATCCGCACCTCCTGGCCGGGCCAGTCGCCGCAAGTCGTGGAGGACCAAGTCACGTATCCACTGGCGACCACCATGCTTTCCGTCCCTGGCGCCAAGGTGGTGCGCGGCTATTCGTTCTTCGGAGATTCGTATGTCTATGTGCTGTTTGATGACAGCACGGATCTGTATTGGGCGCGATCGCGCGTACTGGAGTACCTGAGCCAAGTCCGCGGCAGTCTTCCAAGCGGCGTAAATCCTGCGCTGGGTCCCGATGCCACGGGGCTGGGCTGGATTTACGAATACGCCCTGGTCGACCGCACGGGAAAACACGACCTGGGCCAGTTGCGGGCCATCCAGGACTGGCTCCTTCGCTACCAGCTGAAAACGGTGCCTGACGTTGCGGAAGTAGCCACGATCGGGGGCATGGAGCGTGCTTGGCAGATCGTGCCCGATCCCCAGGCACTGGCTGCTCGCCATCTCACCGTCGCCCAACTGATCGAGGCGGTACGTGCCGCCAACGGGGCGAATGGTGGCTCGGTGATCGAGCAAGGCGAAGCAGAGCTGATCGTGCGCAGCGAAGGGTATCTGAAGACACGCGCCGATTTCGAAAATGTTCCCGTCGTTACCAGCAACGCTGGCATACCGGTATTGCTGCGTGATGTTGCTACTGTGCGGCGCGGCCCGACCTTTCGCCGTGGCATTGCAGAACTGGATGGCCAGGGCGAAGTGGTCGGCGGAGTGATCGTGCTGCGCTCGGGAAAGAATGCGCGCGCCGCGATTGTGGCCGTGAAGGCAAAGCTGGCCGAACTCCAACGCAGCCTGCCGGCGGGTGTGGAGATTGTGCCCACCTATGATCGGTCCCAACTGATCGATGCGGCGGTCGAGAACGTCTGGGGCAAGTTGCTTGAGGAGTTTGTGGTGGTCGCTTTGGTGTGCGCCTTGTTCCTTGGCCACCTGCGATCGGCTTTTGTGGCGGTTGTTACGCTGCCGCTCGGCGTGCTCACCGCTTTCATCGTGATGGACGCGCAAGGCGTGTCGGCCAACCTGATGTCGCTGGCCGGCATCGCGATCGCGATCGGCGCGATGGTGGACGCGGCCATCGTCATGATCGAGAACGCACACAAACATCTGCAGCATTGGCGCGACGCGCACGACGGACAAGAGCCGCAAGGGGCGGCACGCTGGGCCCTGGTGGCTGAGTCGGCGGCCGAAGTAGGGCCGGCACTTTTTATCAGTCTGCTGATCATCGCGCTGTCTTTCGTACCTGTATTTGCACTGCAGGGACAGGAGGGCAAGCTGTTCAAGCCGCTAGCATTCACCAAGACCTACGCAATGGCGGCGGCAGCGGGATTGGCCGTCACCCTGGTTCCTGTATTGACGGGCTATCTCGTGCGTGGACGCATTCGCCCCGAGAACGACAACCCGCTCAACCGCTGCCTGATAGCGTCGTATCGACCGATCCTGGACAAGGTGCTGCGTTATCCAAAAACAACGCTCGCGCTGGCCAGTATGCTGCTACTGAGTGCGGCCATACCCATGAGCCAATTGGGCAGCGAGTTCATGCCACCCATGGACGAAGGCACTTTGCTGTACATGCCCACCGCGCTGACGGGGCTGTCTGCGGACAAGGCTTCGCAATTGCTGCAGCTCACCGATCGCATGATCAAGACCGTTCCGGAAGTCGATCATGTATTCGGCAAAGCCGGCCGCGCGGAAAGCGCCACGGATCCGGCACCGATGGAGATGTTCGAAACCACCATCACCTTCAAGCCCAAGGATCAGTGGCGTGCGGGAATGACCATGGCCAAGATCGAAGCCGAGCTGGACCAGGCGGTGCGCGTCCCCGGCTTGACCAATCTGTTCGTACCGCCGATTCGCAATCGCATCGATATGCTGTCCACGGGCATCAAGAGCCCGATCGGCATCAAGGTGATGGGCACGAACCTGATGACGCTGCAAACCGTGGCGGATCGTATCGAAACTGTCGCCAAGCATGTGCCGGGGGTGAGTTCGGCGATAGCGGAACGCCCCGCCAGCGGACGTTACGTCGATGTGCACATCCGCAGGGACGCCGCCGCCCGCTACGGGTTGACGCAGGACCAAGTGCAACAATTGATCGCTACCGTGGTGGGTGGCGATCCCATCGGGCAGACAGTTGAAGGGCGTGAACGTTATCCCATCGTCGTCCGTTATCCGCGTCTTGAGCGTGATTCGGTCGAGGCACTGCGAGATCTGCCGATTCTCGTCAATGGCACCCAGCTCGCGCTGTCCCAGATTGCCGATATCGCCCTGGAAGCGGGGCCGTCCATGCTGAAAAGCGAAAATGGCCAGTTGGCGACGTACGTATACGTCGATACATCCGGTAGCGACCTGGGCACGGTCGTGAGCCGCCTGCAACACATCGTGGCCGAGCAGGTTTCGTTGCCGCCCGGCGTGACTGTCGCCTGGTCGGGACAGTTCGAGTATCTGGCGAGCGCCATGCAACGTTTGAGATTCGTCATACCGGCCGCGCTGGCGATTATTTTTGCCCTGATCTACCTGGTATTCCGTCGAGCGAGTGAAGCAGCGTTGATCATGGCCAGCGTACCTCTCGCGCTGGTGGGTGGTTTGTGGCTGATCTGGTTGCTCGGCCATGCGGTGTCCGTGGCGACCATGATTGGATTCATCGCGCTCAGCGGCGTTGCGGCTGAATTCGGCGTGGTGATGCTGCTGTATCTTCGCCATGCATGGGATCGACAGCTCGCGCAAAACCCTCATGCAGGTATGGCCGAACTCGATATGGCGATTCGCGAAGGTGCGGTGCAGCGTGTACGCCCCAAGGCGATGACGGTGGCAGTGATTCTGGCGGGCCTGCTTCCGATTCTTCTCGGTCATGGAGCGGGATCGGAGGTTATGCAGCGCATCGCAGCCCCCATGATTGGCGGCATGCTGACGGCGCCCCTCCTGTCGATGGTGGCAATGCCGGCGGCGTTTCGGCTGCTGGCATTGCACCGGATGCGCGAGATGGCTGCGGCATCAAGGAGGCTTCAATCTATCCCGCCTGGCAACTGACGAGGTCGTCATTGGGTTGATGGCAGAGCTGGAATTTGCCGCTCTTTGCTAAAGAGCTGTGAGTCGCCGATTTAGTTTGGAGATGAGCATCTGGGTGCAGCCAAAGTTGGAATCCAGCGACTTTGAGGCTGAAAAGGTAGTGGATTCCAACTTTGCTGGTTGGCGCAAGGCGGTGGACTTTTGCTCATGATGACCGGTTTCTATTCGGCCGAATTAAGCCAGGGCGACCGGTCACTTAATCATTTCGGATGATGGGAATGGGTATCTGATCTCTCGCACCAGGCGCGATTCCCATGGACACCAGATGCCGTTTTGCAAAAAGCCGGAGTTGGGTACGCCAACAAGCTCTATGTGCTCTTCGACCTCAAACGCAGTGGCGTCACATTGCTCGGTTGCTTGAAAGAACAGTTGGATGGAGCCTGGGTCAAGATGAAAGGGATATTCCTCGTTATAGGGAACACGACCTCGCACGACCCTGCCCAAGATATGCACGGGGTCGCCAGGCCACGCGTGATTGTGGAGAACGCGCTCGATTTGCTGCACCAACGTAGGGTCATTGACCGCTATAACAAATTCATGCGGACCAAATATGGTCGCATTGGCGCCGGTGGAACTTGGGCTGGAAGGCGTCACGAACGAAAAATAGCGTGTCTCGGTTTGTCCAGCTGCGGAAGAACTTACCGCGCCGATGGCACACGCCACTGCAAGTAACAACGCTGATTTCGCTTTCATACGTTCCTCCTTGGGCAGATTGCAAAAAACCAGTCATGCCGCGCAAGAAACCCGACTGCGAGGCAGCTCAACACTAGGGGGCTGATCATTCGCTTCGCGTTAATGAGCGCGCGAATTTTCGTAATTCGGTGAAGACGCTCAATGGGCAAGGTGTCCCGCTTACACGGCGGGGAAAAATACAGTCTTACGTATCGCGGCTGGACATGGCGATATGCCAGTGCATTGCCACATCGCCGGTCCATGCCGATCCAAAGTGGCAAGCTGCCGACCAATCCATCGCTTCGAAACGAGAGGGGCCATGTAAACTTGCGCGAATTATATTGGGGGCAGGAACATGTACCAGACTTATCATTTCATGGCCATGGCCATGACCGTGTTCGCGATACTGGTTATGGTTTTTCTTGTTGGCATTCAAATTCAGGCGTTACGTCGCTACCGGCACAAGAGTTTCCTGTTTCTTTTGATTGGAAGCTCGTTGGGCCTTGTATCTTCGTGCGTGGGCATTGCAGCGTATCTAGTGCCGCCGGGATGGTCGGTGCTGCTCCATAACCTGGAGCTTCGCTGCCTCTTTTACGTGCCTGGCGCAATATTTGGTGTTGTGGGGACGGTGAGTTTATTTGGCTCGTATGGCGAGCTTTTCAAAGCGAACCGTCAAGCAACAACGTCCCATTGATCATCGGGAGAAGGGGGCGGTGTCACCGTGGACGTGGTTCACGCTCGTACTGCGTTATCTCGGCGCCTCTGAAATTTTTACGGCCTGAGAGAATTCGTCACTGCATGCAATGTTCATGATGATAGTTATTCCGTTGGAGCTGCGGCCATGGCCTTTGTAAACCATGGGGTGGCGAGCTGCGCCTTGGGGCTGATTGCTTTACTAGGGGCTGTGCAGATTTCCGCGATCGTCATACCTCCATTGCTATCAAGCAAGCTGAGCCGGCCAATGCTGAACCAGCCAACCTCTAGCAATTGCTGGGGCGCGGAGGCTTCCAGGACGAGAAATCTGTTTATCCTGTTAGTTATTTTCATAGGATGACGTCACTACTTCATCGACATGCGCAAAGAGCAGATGCTTGCTGGCGTAAACATCGGAGATTTGCTCATGCGTGTGTTTGTAACGGGAGCCACTGGCTTTATCGGTTCAAAGGTGGTCAAGGAATTGATGGCGGCGGGCCATCAGGTGATTGGCCTGTGCCGCTCGGAGGACAAGGCGCGGGCGCTTGCGGCTGCCGGCGCGGAGGTGTATCGCGGTTCCATCGCGGACCCGGATAGCCTGAAGGACGCAGCGGCGCGTTCGGATGGCGTGATCCATCTGGCCTTCAACCATGATTTTTCGCGCTTCGTGCAGAACTGCGAGGACGATCGTCCGGTGATCCGCGCGCTCGGCGCTGTGCTCGCCGGTTCCAACCGTCCGTTGATCGTGACATCCGGCACCGGACTCGCCAATACCGTGCCTGGCGAACCGGCCAAGGAAGACAACGCGATCGTGGGTGCAAGCGCGCATCCTCGTGCGGCGTCGGAGGAAGAGGCGGCGTTGGTGGCCGCACAAGGTGTCAACGTATCGGTGGTGCGGCTTCCGCAAGTGCATGATCCCGCCAGGCAAGGTCTCATCACCCCGTTGATCGCGATGTACCGCGAGAAGGGCGTGTGCACGTATGTGGGGGATGGTCTTAATCGTTGGCCTTCGGCGCATGTCGCTGACGTAGGTAAGTTGTATCAACTGGCGCTCGAGAAGGCACAGCCGAATGCGAAATATCACGCGGTGGCGGAAGAGGGCGTGTCAGTGCGCAGCATCGCCGAAGCCATCGGCAAGCGGTTGAACTTGCCGGTGAGGTCGATTGCGCCGGAGGAAGCGCCGGCGTATGTCGGATGGCTCGCCAGGTTTATCGACCACGATGTGCCTGCGTCCAGTGCGCAAACGCGCCGGAAGCTGGGATGGGAGCCGAACGGGCCTGGGCTTGTTGCTGATCTTGAGCGGCTTGAAGTATCGGATGCTTGAGTCATGACACATGCTCAAGGCAACACTGATCAAGTATCGCTGGCGTCACCAGCCCTGTCTGGTCGCAGGCCTTCGGTCTGTCGTCTCGAGGATGCGCCAGTCTGCTTTCGCCGACGGCCCTGTGGCCTGCGAACAGGCAGGGTCGTCGGCAATACTTGTTCAGCGTTGCCTTCAATACCGCCACCCCGGCGAAAGCCGGGGCCCAGTGACTTCAAAGAGCCAAAAAGTCGCTGGGTCCCGGCTTTCGCCGGGATGACGAATCGACGCAGCGGAACGCGAGCCCCGACGTTCCCGGGCCCATGCAGGCCATATTGGGAATCGGCTGCGCCTCACCCCAACCCACATGTGCATCCTGGTCCCCGATTTTTTATTGGCCACTCGCCATGTACGTCAATTCGGCGCTATAGCTATCCACATGCTCCGACTCGTTCTGCACTGCGTCGTTGACAGACTTGCGAATCGCTTGCCCACTGTCCTTGCCGTAGACGTTCTCGACCATCTTCCACACGGAAGGGTCGGGTTCTTTGCCAATCTCCGCCCAGCTTTTGGCAGGAATAACCAGGATAAAGTCAGGTGCATCGCCAGCGCCTTCACGAACCGCGCCGATCATGTAGTTGACGGCCCAATTCGATTTCTCGGCAGCGGCAGCGATTTTTTTCGCGGCAGCTGTAAAGGCTTCCGTGGCCTCATGCCCGGGCTTGAGCTTGAAATACGTCACTTCAATATAAGCCGACGTCGGCGGCTTGCCCTTGGGCATATGGCTCAATGCCGGCATCATTTCAAAAAATGCGCTCGTCTCGCTTTTCAAATGCGGATTGACGGCCGCCCTTAGCGCCTGGTCGCACGCCTTGCCTGCGGCGCTCATCGCGTCAAAGGCTTCCCACGAAAGGGGATCGGTGACATACGAATACGCGTAGGTATTTCCCGTCTCGTGTATCCATGCCTTCCACGTATATTTAAAGCCATGTTGGTGCAGGCACTGATTGAAGTTTTTGACGCCGGTTTCATAAGCCTGTTGATCGGCAGGAACCACAATATCGGTGTAGTCCCGCACAATGGTCGAACCGCTCTTATCCGCTGCCTGCGCTCCGGCGGCACATGACAATGCAAACGACAATGCTACCCATGGTGTGATGGTGTTCATGAGAACCTCGCTTGGGGCTGTTGCCCGGCACGGTTGATGAGACCCCTGATCACTTCGGGCGGAAGAAGCGCATCCAGTATGCGCGCAATTCCGGGCGCCGCAGGCGTCCGGCGTAATGCGATGATTTTTAAGATAAACAACACCAGGCTGTGCCTGGCCTGGGTAGGCTGGGATGAAAATCCAAGCATCTTTTGAGTGCCTGATGCTGGGATTTCATCCCTCGCCTATAGGGCCACCGCATTGTGAAATAAATAAGGACTGCCATGCGATGGCTGTACTCGCGCCAGTGCATTGCCATAAATCGCCGTCAAACTGGTGCGCTCGTTGAAGGGGCGTCAAGCCGTTTGCGAAAAGGGGACATCATGGAACGAAAACCAGGCCTGGACCTGCTTCGCGCGGTCGCCATCCTGTGGGTGATGCCGTTTCACAGCTATATCGCCGGCTATATGGGCGGCGGCGTATGGCGCTGGAGCGGCTGGATGGGTGTGGATCTGTTCTTTGCGTTATCCGGCTTTTTGATCGGCTCGCAGGTTTTCAATGCACTGGTTTCGCGCGGCAACGTGGATTGGGTGGATTTTTATCTGCGGCGGGGCTTTCGTACCTTGCCTGCCTACTTTGTGATGCTGGGTATCTATATCGCCTGGCCTTCGATGCGCGAAGCCGCCGGCATGATGCCGTTGTGGCAGTTTCTTACCTACACACTCAACCTGTTCATTGATCCAAACCGTGCCGCCTTTTCACACGCCTGGTCATTGTGCGTGGAAGAGCAGTTCTATCTGTTGTTCCCGTTGCTGGCGCTCTTGCTTGTACGCACGGGCCGGCTTATGCGTGGCGCAATGGTTATCGTGGTGTTGGCGCTCGTTGGAATCGTACTTCGCGCCTGGCTATGGACCCACTTTGTGCAACCCCTTCAGGTTCATGGCGACGAAGCGGGCGACACATACCTGCGCTTGCTCTACTACCCCACCTATGCACGCCTGGACGACCTGCTCGGCGGCGTTGCGCTGGCAGCGGCGAGCAGTTATCGCACGCGGGTTTGGGTATGGTGCGAGCGCCACGCCAATGCGCTGCTGGTGGCTGGCGTCATGCTTACCGGCCTGTGCATGTGGGGTTTCGATGGACAACAGCGCTTTGGCCTGGTCGCCAACGTGTTCGGTTACCCGGTTCTCGCCACGGCCATGACCGTACTCGTAGCGAGTGCGGCGAGCCGCCGCAGTGTATTGGCGCGTATTCGCATCCCCGGGGCGGCATGGTTTGCGGCCACCTCATACAGCCTCTATCTGACTCACAAAATGGTGTACGGGCAATTGCACGGGCGTTTCGCGCCATGGGTCGACGGTCACGGCATATGGACCGTGCTGCTCTATGTAACAGCCATACTCATCGTGGGCACTGCATTTCATCATTTGGTGGAGCGTCCCTGTTTGCGGCTGCGCGAACCGGTACGCCGGATATGGGCACAGCGGAAAGCCGCTCCATGGCTGCATCAGCAATTGATGCGCACTGACGGATATCGTTGAGGACGGTTTTCCTGAATTTACTGGAAAACTTCTTCATCTCGGCGAAAGCCGGAACCCAGTGCCTTTCGCTTTAACCCAGCTTTTGCCGAGGTGACGATATATGAAGCCATCGGCCCGTTTGGGACTCAACGCTAGTCAGGTGAAAGCCGGGAAGGACTACCCTTCGCGTAGCTGAGATTTCAAAGAGGAACCAACATATACAACGCCGTGACACCCATGACGAACGCACTGGTCCAGCCCAGACAGCGCACAAGCCTGGGCGCCGTAAACTCGCCCATCATCGATGGCTTCGACGCGATGACGACGATGACCACGATCAGCGGCACGGCAACCACGCCATTGACCACAGCACTCCAGAACAAGGCCTTCATTGGCGGCACCGATGAGTATTGAATGGCCAATGCCGCCAGCACACTCACGGTGATAACGCCATAGAAACCCCGCGCATCCTTGGCCGAGCGTTCCAGGCCCCACCGCCAATCCATCGCTTCGCATAGCGCATAGCTGGCCGAGCCCGCCAACACCGGCACGCCGATAAGGCCCACGCCGAGTACGCCAAGCGCAAACACCATCGCCGCAAATTCACCGGCCAATGGCTGCAAGGCACTGGCCGCCTGTGCAGCCGTGGTGATGTCGGTGATGCCCGCCACGTGCAAGGTGACCGCTGTGGCCAGAATGATGAAGTACGCCGCAAGGTTGGAATAGAACATGCCGCCCCAGGTATCCCACTTGATGCGCAGCAGTTCGGTGAATCCGGCGGCGGGATCCAGCCGCAGCGGTTTTGCGTCGGCGTGCAAATGCATGTCTTCGATTTCTTCGGATGCCTGCCAGAAAAACAGGTACGGGCTGATGGTGGTGCCGAACACGCCGACGATGACGGTGGCGGCGGTTCCGTCCAGGTGCAGGTGGGGCCATAGCGTGCGCCACGCTACGGCTTTCCACGGCACATGCACGGTAAACAGCACGGCGGCGTAGGCAAGCAGCGAGAGCGTCAGCCATTTGAGGTAATGCACGTAGCGGTGATAAGGCACAGCGATTTGCGCCGCCAGGGTCATCACCACAAAGCATACCGTCATGATGTGCCGGTTGATCGAGGTTACCAGTTCGGCCGCTTCGCCCATCGCGGCAATATCCGCGGCTATGTTGAGTGTGTTGGCGAACAGCAACATCAGCACCACCCCTTTCAACACATACGGGGGAAACGCCTGCTTGATGTTGGCCGCCAATCCTTTGCCGGTCACGCGTCCGATGCGTGCACACATCGATTGCACCGCCCCCATCATCGGAAAGCTGAGCGGCATGGTCCAGAGCATGTTGAGGCCGAACTGCGCACCGGCTTGCGAATAGGTGGCAATGCCGCTTGGGTCGTCGTCGGCGACGCCGGTGATCAAGCCGGACCCAACGTGCAGCAAGGGGTGTTGGGCCAATCGTTTCCACCAGGTTTTGTCACGCGCGCTTTTTTCAGCGGGGGATGCCGAAGACTGGGCATCACTTTCAGGGAGAGGTTGCTCGCGCATGACTGCTGTGCCGATATGAGGGGACCTTGCGTTTCGTGTTTATCGACATACCAGCACCGGTACCGGGCTGCGCATCGACACCTTTTGCGTCTCGCTCCCCAACAGCAGGCGGTTCACGCCGTGCCAACCATGCGTGGCCATCACGACCAGATCGCAGTGATGCTCGGTGACTGCGTTTAGGATGGCTTCGTGCGGATGCTCGCCGAATACGTAGTGGCATTCGCATGGCACCCTGGCCTGCTTGGCCAAGGCGAGGGCGCTGTCCAGATAGTGGGAGGCGCTTTCCAATGCATGCTGGCTGTAGCGCAATTCGGCTGCGGCGAGAAATTCAGTCATGTATGCGATGGCGTTGTACGGCGGCACCACGTGCATGGCTATCGCCGTGGCGCCGAGGGACCTGGCCAGCTCAAGACCCATGCTGAATGCGCGCAGCGACAATTCCGATCCGTCGATCGGTAGCAGGATGCGTTCGAACAATGGCGTTGGCTGCGTCGCGCGGGAATCAGCCGTGCTTTCGGTGGCGATGGTGGACATGGGCAGAGCCTCCGGTGTTTATGCGTGCACGGGTTGAGTGCGCTTGTAGGGCAGGGTGGCATGTGCAGGGACGGACGTATTGATCGCGGTCAAGTGATAGTCCATCGCACGTATCCCAACACTCGCGAGCGTGCGCCCTCTTCAGGGGCAGCGGGACGATCGCGCCCGGCATCACGTCTGACGCACGCAATTGATCGCGATCAAGACGAGGATTTCTTCGCCGGCCTAGCCTGTCATCGTGTTGATGACAGGAGCAGCGTCATGCATCCATTGCAGCGATATCGATTTGCTGAACGCGTCGGCGTGGCGATTTTGCGTCGCGGGTGCGAGCTGGTCTTTTTCCATGCCTGCGGGCATGCCCTGGTGCCCATTCCGGTGCGCAACCCATACACCCGCCGGCGCGCAGACAGGAGGGAGTGGTCATGAGACCTCAGTCGACAGATCCTGCGTTTTCCACGCGTTCCATCATCTTTCTGTTGATCGCCGTAGCCTGCGCGTTGATCAGCCTTATAAGGGGCTACGAATCGATCTGGCTGGTTGCGGAATGGACGGGTGGTATCAGTGCGCTGGCCTTTATCGCCAGCCTGGTCAGCGATGCACGCAAGTGAGCGAACCTTCGCCATGTTCAAGAACATCCTTATTCCTACCGACGGCTCCGATCAGGCCCTGCGCGCAGCGCACACCGGTATAGCGTTGGCCAAACGGCTTGGCGCGCGAGTGCATGCTTATCATGTATTAGCGCCGCTCGCCGCGGTTGCGCAATTTTCGGACCTGATCCGGCATGCGCCGGATGATTACCACCAGGAAGCCGTGACCCGCGCCGAGCGACAGCTTGAGGCGGTCCATAATCTGGCCAACCAAGCCGGAGTGCCGTTCGATGGCGGTTATGCGTTCGATCAACGCCCCTATAGCGCGATTGTCGGCGCGGCACGGCAATACGATTGCGATTTGATCGTGATGGGAACGCATGGCCACTCGGGCGTGGACCGGTTGCTGATGGGCAGTCAGGCCAGCAAGGTGCTCAGCTGTAGCGATATTCCGGTATTGATTTGCCACTGAGTGCTTGGGAATTTCAACGCTTTTGCCTGCCGATATTATTGATGTTATTGCGAAGCGAGCCGTCATTCCGGCGAAGGCCGCCGGAATGACGAGCGAAAACGTGGGGATACCTCAGCATCAGTGCTGCATGAAAACAGGGATATCGGCGTAAGCCATGACATGCCGAGTGGCGCCACCCAGCACGCGTTCGCGTATGCGCGAGTGTCCATAGCCGCCCATCACCAACAGGTCGGCCGCTTCGGTGCGTACCCGGTTCAATAACGCCTCGCCGGCTTCGTCGGCGGACGCGTTGATATAGTGCGGTTTGGCCGCGATACCGTGATGCATGAGATAGACGACCGGGTCCGGCTGGGCCACGCTGAGCTGAGCAGGGGCGGGTTCGCGGATGTGGCCATTGATCAGGCTGACCTCGTCGGCAAGCTGCAACAGCGGCAACGCGCTACGCAAGGCGCGGGTAGATTCAAAGCTGCCGTTCCAGGCCACCACAATGCGCTTGAAGGACACTGGCTTGTTCCAGTCTGGCGGCAGCACCAGGCAAGGTATGCGACTGCCCAGCATGGCTTCGCCGAGGACATCGAAGATGCGTGTTTCGTCCACCATGCCGCGCTCGAGCACGGCCAGGTCGTGCCAGGCGCCCAGCTTGCGCAGCGTGGGCGCGATGGCTGTGCGTGTCACCATCCAGGCCGCGTGAAGTACGCCATGGTTTTTGGCATAGGTCTGGAACGCATCGGCTTCGGCAATCTCCTCGTGGCCGGTGTCCGACAGTAAGCTGAGCACCGTGGGATCCTCATCCAGCGCACGCAGCTCGCGGAGGCAGCCTGGGACATAGCAGCCGGACACGTTGCCATGCCAGCGCGCGGCGATGTCGATGGCGGTCAGTAGCGCCGGACTCCAGGGCATGGTCGATGTGCCCAGCGCGAGCACATCATGGAACTTCGACGGCGTATGTGTCGGAAGGGGCCGGGTACCCGCACTGACATGGCGGGACGTTTGGATGCTCATGAACGTTCTCCGTCAGCGCTACAGTGCGAGGGAATAGACCACCGTCCTGGGATCGTCCGGATTGGATTCGCACTGGAAGCCCATGAAATGGGCCAGTTCGCGCATCGGTTCGTTGGTGCTGTCGTCAATCGAGAACATGCGCGTGAATTTGTTTTTACGCGCCACGTCGATCAAGTGCTTCATCAGCACGACGGCCAAGCCGCGATGGCGCCAATCATCGGCCACCGTTACCGCGCATTCGCATTGCAGGCCGTCTTGGCTTGCCGCATAGCGGCTGATGCCGACTTCGCGCAGGCGCCCATCATCGTGCGCCAGAGCGACGAAAGCCATGTCGTGCGCATAGTCGACGTGCATCAACTGATCGAGCAGTTGCTTGCCAGGTTCCTTGAAATCGCACAGAAAGCGGTAGCGTCTTGCTTCAGAAGACAACTGGCGGATGAAGGCGTCTTCAAGCCCGCGATCGCTTTCGCGCAACGGGCGGATCAGTACGCGTGTTCCGTCGCGCAACGATTCGATCCAGTGGTCGCCTTGCAAGGCGGGAACGGTGCCCGGTATGGCGGACAATGGCTTGGCGGAAGGAGACATGGCGAGAACCTCGCTTCAGTGGTGCCCCAGGAAGGTGTGTATGTTGTAACCGCACGCGGTCCTGCGTCACTTGACGATGATCAACTGCGCTGCAGGTGGCCATGCAAACGTGGAGCGCGGCGCGCCAGTTGACCAGGATCAACACAGCGCCATGGAGCATGTAGGACAGTTCGCGCATGCGATTGCAACCTAGGTGGTGTCATGCTTGAGCTGCTTATCAATGTGAAGGACACGCGCGACGACGACGCGGCCATGCAAGCCGGAATGGCGCTGGCCAGCCGCCACCACGCATACGCGACCGGCCTGAATATCGTGGAGGTCTACCCATCGACCATGGCCATGCCGGACGTCGCCCGCGTACTTGAGGAAGAGGAAGAAGAAGCCAGGGCATGCGATGCATGGTGGGGCAATACCTGCCGCAGGAACGGCGTTGATGGCGCGTGGGAGGTGATCCGCGGCATATACGCCTCGGTATTGGCGCGGCGTTCCTGCATGGCAGACTTGACCGTCAGCCGTTTGCCGAACGGTGGAGACACGCCTCCCAACGGCATGGATCACATTTCGCAGGCGCTGCTTGCGTCAGGCTCGCCCATGCTGCTCGTGCCGCAAACTTGCGGCGATCCATCGTTCCGGCTGGAACGGATCCTGGTGGCGTGGAACAGCACCGAGCCAAGCATGCATGCCTTGCGCGCCGCACTACCGTTTTTGCGCGACGCCACCATGGTGGACATGGTGGATGGTTCCTTCGACGAGTTGCCGGGCATCGCGCCGCCGCTGTTGCCGGTACGCGATTGGTTGAAGCGGCACCACGTAACCCTGAGCTCGCTGCGGGATTTTCCTCCTTCGACCCACGTTGGCGAAGCCCTGCTGGAGCAGGCATACGCCGCGCATGCGGACTTGCTGGTGATGGGAGCTTGGGGCCATTCGCGGGTGAGCGAGTGGATGCTGGGTGGAACGACGCGGCATGTGCTGAAGCATGCGAAGTTGCCGGTGTTGGTGGCGCATTGAATCGTGGGCCGGAACCGTAGGCCGGGATGAAATCCCAGCTTGTTTAGGTGGCGATGCTGGATTTCATCCTGGCCTATGCACGCGCAGCCTCAATCTATCGCCTTGGCACCATTCACCGCGCCCGACACGCGATGCAGCAGCTCGGCCAAGGCGGTGACCACATCATCCAGCGTGACGATGCCGATCAACATACCCTCCTCATCCACGATCGGCAGGCGGCGCACATGGCTGCCTAACATGATGTCGACCAGTTCATCGATGGTTGCATCGGGACGGCAGGTGGCCAGCGGTAGTGATTCGATGTCATGCAGGGATGGTTTTTCTTCGCCGTTCTCGTGCGAGCGGAAACGCAAAGCCAGGTCGCGGTCGGTCACGATGCCGCTTGGAAGCGCGCCAAGCACGGTGTTTCTCGTCACGACGATGCAGCCGACGTCGTGGTGTCGCATCGTGCAAGCGGCTTCTTCGGGACTGGATGATTCGTTGAGCTGGATGACGCGGGTGGTTCCGATATCTGCGGCGCGCATGGCAAGGTTCCTCCATAGAATGATATCGACGCTACGACAGGCCTGGATGGCGCGCTTGATGCGCATCAAGCCGATGCGCAGCGCCCCGGTTGTTACACACCGTTACAAACCGTTGCCACCCCGAACTCGCGTGGTTACACGCCGCGCCTAGAGTCGACCCTGCAGCCGACAGAGACTGCGTTTTTTCGGGGAAAACATCATGACCGCACCAGTACCTGCCGTCGGCACCGCACCCACGGCCAAACCGTATACGTTCCTGGCGTTGGCCGATGGTGGTGACCTGGACATCGAAACATTGCGCCAGCACGTGCCGGTGCGACGCTGCAAGCATGCCGCCGGGCAAAGCATCTATCACGCAGGCCAGCCGTTCCAGGCACTGTATCTGGTCCATGCCGGTTCCTACAAAACCTGCGAGCTGGCCGATGATGGGCGCGAACAGGTCACCGGTTTTCGCATGCGCGGCGACCTGATGGGCGCCGAGTCGATCGGCCTCAAAAATTATTCTTGCGACGTGATCGCGCTGGAAGACAGCGAAGCATGGGAGCTGCCGTATCCGGCCGTGCTGCGTGCCTGCCTGCATTTGCCTCAATTGCACACCCATATCACCACCGCGCTGGCTGCCGAAGTGCGCAGCGACCGTTCGTGGATGCTGATGCTGGGCACCCTGGCGGCGGAGCGCCGCGTGGCAGCCTTCCTGCTTGATGTTGCGGCACGCTATGCGCAATTGGGATTCAGCCCCAGGCATTTCATCCTGCGCATGAGCCGGATCGACATGGCTAGTTTCCTGGCGCTGAAACACGAAACGGTCAGCCGCGCCCTATCGCGTCTGCACGACCTCAGCTATATCGCCGTGCAGCGCCGCGAGGTTCGCGTGCTGAACATGGATGGCTTGCGTGCGATGGCGGGAACCGGCGTGGTGTTGAATTGACGACAGTTAGGGATGCTCTGATCTATTCCAGAGGCCCGGCATGACGTCCAGAAGGCCCACAGGGTGTGTTGCGTGGCGCATGGAAGACTGGCCGTCTTGGCAAGCCGCGCGGCGCGCCCTGCGAGCCTTCTGGACGTCACCCCATCGATTAAATTCAAGGAGCTGGGGCCGCACGGTATGCGCGCCTCGCTTCGCCCCGCCGTCTCGACATACACCCGGTATGCCTTCGCCGTCGCGGCAAACCGAGGCGCGCATACCGTGCGGTGACGGGTACGTGGAATAGATCTGAGCATCCCTAGGCTGGGATGAAATCCCAGCACTGCCCATCGACACACGCTGGCATTTCATTCCAGCCTATGAAAGCTCCCGATCCAACACGCGGCGGATCGCACCGCCAAGCTGCTCGCGCCGATATGGCTTGCGCAGCAATTCAAACGCGCCGAATGCATGCGGCTCGATGCCCAGCGAGGCGTACTCATAGCCGGATGTAAACAGCACCGGCAGATGCGGATATTGCTCGCGCGCCTTGGCCGCCAATTCGAACCCGGTCATGTCGCCGCCCAGCACGATGTCGGTGAATAGCAGATCGACGCCATGGCTGGACAGCAGCTGCAAGGCTGTCTCGGTATCGCCTGCCTCAAGCGGCGTGTAGCCGAGGTTACGTAGAAAGGACATGGCGATGCGCCGTACTTCTGCCTCGTCCTCCACCACCAGCACCGTTTCATGACCTTTGCGTGATAGCGGTACAGAGGGCTCCTCGTTGGATGTGGCTGGCGCGACCGGCAGGTACAGCTCCACGCGCGTGCCTCGTCCCACTTGGCTGTCGATATTCAGGTGTCCGCCGGATTGCTTCACGAAGCCGTACACCATGCTCAATCCAAGGCCGCTGCCCTTGCCGGCACCCTTGGTGGTGAAGAACGGTTCGAGCACGCGCGCGAGAATTTCCGGCCGCATGCCGTCTCCCGTATCCGTCACGGCAAACATCACATAGGTGCCGGGCGCCAACTTTGCATCGGTATCGGGCCTGGTCACATGTTGCTGGCGCGCCGTAATGGAAAGGCGTCCGCCGCGCGGCATGGCATCGCGCGCGTTGAGCGCAAGATTCAACAAGGCCGCTTCCAGCTCGCCTGGATCGGCGTACACCGCCGGGATGTCGTTGGCGCATTCGGCGATCACGCTGATGCGTTCACCCAGTGTGCGGCCGAGCATGTCGCTGAGGTCGGCCAGCAATTGCACCGTGCGCACCGCTCGCGGCAACAGGTGCTGCCGCCGCGAGAACGCCAGCAACTTACGCGTCAGTGCTGCACCGCGCTCCACCGCGCGCGAGGCGCTTTCCAGGGTTTCGCGCGTGGCGGGGTCTTCCGGCGCATCGGTTTCCAGCAACTGCAGGTTGCCCGAAATGACGGTGAGCAGATTGTTGAAATCATGCGCGATGCCACCAGTGAGCTGGCCGAGTGCATCCAGGCGTTGCGCGTGGGCGAGTTGTTCCTCGCTGCGTCCACGCTGGATCGCCGCCGCCAGGATGTTGGCGACCGATTGCAGGAATCGCACGCGGTCGCCGTCAAACGAGCTGTGATCGTGCGACAGCGCCAGCAGCAGCCCCATCGGGCCGCGCCGGTCCGGCAGCGACATCATCGCGGCATCGGTGAAGTTGCCGGCCAGGGCAGGGCAGGCGTTGCGCAAACCGTCGATGGCATTGCCCCGATGGTCGGTTTCGATCGTTGCACTGCCGGCAATCGTCTGCAGCGCGACATTACCGGGCACGTTGGCCAGCGCATGCGCCGGCAGGCCGGTAGACGCCTGCACGCGCAAGCTGACACCGTGCGGGTCGATCACCATGATGGCGGCGGCGGGAATGGCGAGCGTCGCCGCCAGCAGCTTGGGTATTTCGCCGATGGCTTGCTCGTCGTGGGTGGCTTCCAGCAGATGACGGCTGATCTGCGCCACGACCGCATCGAAACGCGCACGCTCCAGGGCTTGGCGCGCGCGCTGGGTTTCGGAGATGTCGCGAATGGAGGCGGCGTATAGCGTGCCGAACGAGGAAGCAACCGGGCTCAACCCGATTTCGACTGGGAACGACTGTCCATCCGCGCGCACCCCGGTCAGCTCGTAGCCCGCACCCATGGGGCGCACGCGCGGGCTGGACATGTAATGCGTGCGGTGCGCGATATGAGCTTGGCGCACTGCCGAGGGCAACAACGCCTCGACCTGCAAGCCTGGCAGCCCCCCGACCGCATAGCCGAACAGACGCTCGGCGTGCGCATTGGCCAGCACGATCACGCCATGCATGTCCACCACCACCATGGCGTCCGGTGCGGTTTCGAACAGAGAGCGGAACAGGCTGGCGTCGGGTGCGTGCGTGGAGAATATGTCCTCGTTCATAGGCGCCGTACGCTGGGTGAGAACAGGTAGCCCGCACCGCGAATCGATTTGATGCGTTGCGGACGCGCCGGATCGAGTTCGATCTTGCGGCGCAGCCGGCCGATCTGAACATCGATCGAGCGGTCATAGGGGCCAGCGTCACGGCCATGTACGTGTGTCATGAGCTGATCGCGGCTGAGTACTTTGTTGGCATGCTCTACCAGCACGCGCAGCAGCGCGAATTCGCCCGTGGTCAGATCGATGCTTTCACCTTGTGGACCGAGCAAGCCGTGCGATTGGGTATCCAGCACGTAGCCGTCGAACGCAAAACGCCGATGTTCGACAACGGCGGAGGCCAGTTTCGCCGGCGCAGAGGAGGCGCGCCGCAGGACGCTGCGCACGCGCGCCAATAGTTCGCGCAGATCGAAAGGTTTGGTGACGTAGTCGTCGGCACCCAATTCAAGTCCCACCACGCGGTCGACCGACTCCCCGCGCCCGGTCACGATGATGACCGGGCCTTGCCAATGTTCGCGCAGGTAGCGCGTCAGGCTGAGGCCGTCTTCCCCTGGAAGGCCAAGATCGAGCATGACGATGTCGACGTTTTCGCTGCCGATGACCTGGCGCAACTGGGTGCCGTCGCTCGCGATGCTCACGCGGAATCCGTGTGTGGCGAAATAGCGGCTCAAAATCTGCGTGATGTCCGGATCGTCGTCCACCACCAGCACGTGGGATGGCCGGGTAGCCGGTGCAGTCGGGCTCGAGGAGAAGGGCATCCGAAGAGTTTTTCCAGGGTGTGCGACGATGCGAGAAGCATACGCTGGTGCATGGCTGCATGCATCGCCACAGGGATGGATTGAGGGCAACACTGAATAAGTATCGCCGTCGTCACCAGCCCTGTCCGTTCGCAGGCCACGGGGCTGGCGGCGAAGGCACGCTGGCGCATCGTCGAGACGGGTACCCGCGGCATGCGGACCGACCGGGCCGGCCCCGACCGGTTGAATTGAAAATGATGGGGTGATGTCTGGGAGGTCCGCAGGCTGCGCCGTGCGGCTTGGCAACACGGCCAGTCTTCCCGCACCACACAGCACACCCCGCGAGGCTTATGGACGTCATGCCGGGCACGTGGCATGGATCAGGGCATTCTTGACCGATGGGTAGCAATCGGGCCGGGCTTGCGCCAACAGCAGAGCAACTTGATTTTCCTCAACCGCCATTGCGCCGCCATTTCCTAAAGTGGCGGCCATGAACGCCGCCGCCATCCAAGCTCATGCGCTCACCAAATCCTTCGGTCAGGGAGAGGCCGTTACGATCGCCGTGCGCGACGCGACGTTCGAGGCGTGCTACGGCGAAATTCTGTTTATTGTCGGCCCTTCCGGCAGCGGCAAAACGACCCTGCTCAGCATGATCTCGGGCATTTTGCGGCCTACAACTGGAGAAGTGACCGTCCACGGCGCCAATGTGTGGCAGATGAATGCGGATGACCTGGCCGAATTCCGCCTCAACACCATTGGCTTCGTGTTTCAGGATTTCCATTTGTTTCCTCGTCTTACCACTGCTGAGAACGTGGCCATCCCTTTGGTGTTGCGCCATCAGGACTGGGATGCGTCCGTGGCCAAAGGCGTGCAGGCACTGGACATCGTCGGCTTGAAAAACCGCGCCGAATTGCCACCGGTTAAACTCAGCGGCGGTGAGCAGCAGCGCGTGGCGATTGCCAGGGCATTGGTAGGTGATCCGGAACTGCTGATTCTCGACGAACCCACCGCCTCGCTGGACGGCGACACGGGCCGCATGATTTTGCAGTTCGTGCGTGAACACGTGCTCAACCCGCAGCGTTGCATCCTGATCGTTACACACGACGCGCGCATCTTCGAGTTTGCCGACCGCGTGATGCATATGGAAGACGGACGCATCACCGACCGCGCGAGCGCCGCATCATGAACAACAAGATCATCTTTGGCATGGCAGGATGCGGCGTACTGTTTGCGCTGCTCAGCGCCTATATCTACGGCGAGCAAAAGCCGCCGTTGCCACCGGTCTTCAGTCCGCCTGCCAACCCTTATGCCAGTGGCATCTACACCAATGGCATTGTGGAGAGCTACCAGGGCAGCGGCGAGAACATCAACATCTATCCCGACGTAGCCGGACGCATCGTGCGCATCTATGCGCATGAGGGTGATCATGTCAAAGCCGGGCAGCCGCTGGCGCTGGTGGACGATTCGGTGCAGCGGGCGACGGTGGCGCAACAGCAACACCAGGCTGAAGCCGCGCTGGCGCAATGGCAGGAGCTGCAAGCCGAACCGCGCAAGGAAACGCTGGACGTGGCCGAAGCGCAAGTTGACCAGGCGCAGGCCGGCGTGAGAACTGCCAGCGATGCCTACGAGAAACAGCAACATTCCTATCGCATCGACCCGCGCTCGGTCAGCAAGGATGCCTTGGATAGCGCGCGTGATGCGACGCGGGCGGCACTAGCCAATCTACAGTACGCGCGCCGCCAGTACGCCTTGATCAAGGCGGGCGCCTGGGTCTACGACATCCACAACCTGCAAGCCCAATACAACGCGCTGGAGCAGGCCTATCAATCGTCCAATGCCTTGCTGCAGAAGTTCACCTTGCGTGCGTCGGCCGATGGCGTGGTGTTGGCGGTCAATACGGCGCTGGGCAGTTACGTTTCCCCTCAAGGTGCCTACGACACCTATACGCAGGGCTACGATCCGGTGGTGGTGATGGGTGAACCACAGGCTTATCTGTCCGTGCGCTGTTTCATCGACGAAATTCTGGTGAGCCGTTTGCCGGTGAGCGGCACCATCCATGCACAAATGTCGCTGCGCGGCGCGGACATTAAGATTCCGCTCGAGTTCGTGCGCATCCAGCCGTATGTGACGCCCAAGATCGAGTTGTCGGATCAGCGCCAGGAGCGCGTGGATCTGCGCGTATTGCCGGTGATATTCCGCTTCAGGAAGCCGGTCAACGTCATGATTTATCCGGGGCAGCAGGTAGATGTGTATGTGGGCGAGAAGTAGCGTCACTGGCAGCGGCCTTCAAATCTTCGTAGAGGGATTCCCGCGCGTGCTTCGCACATGCGCGGTGTTGTTTCTGATCTTGGCTTTATGCGCATGTGCCGCCGGCCCGGATTTCAAGCGTCCTAATGCGCCACCCAACGCACGCTATCTTCCGCACGGCGATCTTTCGCAATTCACCACCGCCATTGGCCAAACCCAGCACTTCGCCTACGGCGCCGACGTCAAAGCCAACTGGTGGCAAGGGCTGCGCTCGCCAGCCATCAACGCGCTGGTGTCGCAAGCCATGGCCGGCAATCCCGATCTGAAATCGGCTCAGGCCAGCCTGCAGGAAGCCCAGGACAATCTGCGTGCGGGGCAGGGTGTGTTCTTTCCGCAGCTGGACGTTGGTTTTGATGCTGCTCGCCAACGCATTGCGCCGGCGCAGGGTTTGCGTGGCATTGGCAGCATTTTCAATTTGTTTACGTTGAGCGCGACAGTCAGCTACGCGCTGGATCTGTTCGGTGGCGAACGTCGTGCAGTCGAAAGCTTGCGTGCAGGTGCCGAAGGCCAAGGCTACGCGATGCAGGCCACCTATCTGGCGTTGACCGGCAACGTGGTGAATACCGCGCTGGCGCGGCAGGCGTATATGGATGAAATCACCGTGGTGCGCCAGCTTCTCTCCCTGCAAACGCAGCAATTGGAGTTGGTCCAAGCGCGCATTCACGCCGGCGAAGAGGCTTATGCGGATCTGCTGACGCTGCGCAGCGCACGCGCGTCGAATTTTGCATTGCTTGCTTCATTGCAATTGAAGCGTGATCAGGCCGACCACCTGCTGCATACCTTGCTGGGTGAGACACCCGGCGAAGGTGCCATGCCGGAGCTGCGCTTTGCCGAACTGCGGCTTCCCGCGGTGTTGCCGATCAGCTTGCCGTCCGAGCTGGTACGCCAGCGGCCGGATATCCTTGCTGCCGAGGCGCGCTTGCATCAAGCCAGCGCCAACATTGGCGTGGCGACGGCGGCGTTGTTTCCTTCGATCGTGCTGAGCGGCGAGGATGGATCGGCCGCGAACGATACGAGCTCGCTCGGCCAGGGCAAAACACGATTCTGGGGCGCCGGCGCCTCCGTGCAGCAGCCGGTCTTTCAGGGCGGTACCCGCTGGTTCAACCGCAAAGCAGCCAGCGATGCCTACCAGGCGTCGCTGCAGACCTACCGCAGCACCGTGCTTGCAGCGTTCCAACAAGTGGCCGACGTACTGAAAGCCTTGCAGCACGACGCAGAAGCCTTGCAGGCCAATGATGAAGCCTGCCGCGACGCCGGGCAGGCGTTACGGCTGGTGCAGGCCAACTACTCGGCGGGCCTTGCCAATTATGTCGACGTGCTGGTGGCCGATACGCAATACCGCCAGGCGAACATTGCGTACGTGCAGGCGGTGGCCCAGCGTTATCAGGACACGGTCGCGCTGTATGTCGCGCTTGGCGGCGGTTGGTGGCATGACGGGCTTGCCGCCGATCATTCCGCCAAGGCGCGGCTGCCATGACGTACACCGGCATCCTCAAGCTCGCCTACAAGCTGCTGGTGAACGACCGCGGCAAGTTTTCTGCGCTGTTGCTCGGCATTACCTTCTCAGTGTTCCTGATGGTAGAAATGACCTCGCTGTTCGCGGGCATTCTGAATCGTTCGGCATCCACCGTGACCAACATCGGTGCCTCGATGTGGATCATGGATCCTTCCGTGCAGACCGTGGCCAGCAGCATCCCCATGCCCAACTATCTGCTCGACGCCGTGCGCAGCATCCGCGGCGTGCGTTATGCCGTGCCGCTGTATTCGGGCGGTGCGCAGGTCAAGCTGAAGGATGGTACGTATCAGGCGGTCACCGTGATGGGGCTGGACGATACCAGCCTGGTCGGCCGGCCAGCCTTGGAGCAGGGGCAGATCCAGGACATCTACGCCGAGAACGCCTTTATCGTGGTGAATGACGCCGAGTATCCGAAGCTCGGCAAACCCGGCGTGGGTACGGAATTTGAGCTCAACGATCACCGCGGCGTCATCGTCGGCATCGCCAAGGTCAGCGCCTTCGGGCTATTTGGCGTGCCCACGCTCTACACCACCTATCGCCGCGCCACCGAATACATACCCAATCCGCGCTTCACGATTTCCTACATCCTGGCCGAGCCGATGAACGCGCAGGCTATCCCTGCGATCAAGCGCGAGGTGGCAAGGCTGGGCTACCTGGCATTGACGAAGGACGAATTCGAACAGCGCATCGCCAATTTCTATAAATACCAGACCGGCGTCGGCACCAACATCATGTTGATGACCATCATCAGCTTCATCGTGGGCCTGACCATCTCCGCGCAGACGTTCTATACGTTCGTGCTGGAAAATCTCGACAAGTTCGGTGCACTCAAGGCCATTGGCGCCAAGGGGTATGAGCTGACCTACATGATCCTGTTCCAGGTCACCTTCACCAGCCTCACCGGCTACGGCCTCGGCGCTGGCCTGTGCGCGTTGATGATCGCCGTGGCGCGCTTGCGCCTGCCCGATTACGCGGCGCTGATCACGGTGGGCAATCTCGGTTTGGCGCTGGGGATGGTGATTTTGATTGCGGCGGTGTCGAGTTATATCAGCATCCGCAAAGTGCTGAAGGTGGAACCGTTCGATATTTTCAGAGGGTGAACCGTAACCCCATGGCCGTCATTCCGCCCTTCGCCGGAATGACGAGCCGCTCTGAAACAGCATCGTCGCGACCTTCGATCACCGCCCCGCTTGACCTGCATCAACGAGCCACCTTCCCACCCATGGCACCGTGGTCTCATCACAGAGGACGTTGCCGTGAACCTACTGAAGGCACCCGCTGCCATCACGCTCGATCCGCCCGTGCATGCCTTGCAGGCACGCTGGAGCGCATCGCTGTCGGTGGAATCGCTGTACCTTGCCTTCGCCGACTGGATGCTGCATCTGCTGCGTTCGCCGGGAAAGCGTTTCGACCTGCTGCAACTCGGCCTGGCGCAGGCGCAACAGCTGCAGGCATACCTGTGCAAATGCGCCATGCAGCACGACGGCAAGGTGGCACCCTGCGCCGAGCTGCCCGCCAACGATTCTCGCTTCGCCGATCCGGCATGGCGGTTATGGCCGTTCGATGTACTGCACCAATGCTTTCTGTTGCAGCAACGCTGGTGGCATGCCGCCACGACGGGTGTGCACGGTGTTTCCACGCATCATCAGACGGTGATGGATTTCGTCGCGCGCCAATGGCTGGACGTGCTGTCGCCAGGCAATTTCCTGTTCACCAATCCGGTCGTGCTCGAACGCACCAAGCAAGAAGGCGGCCGCAATCTCATGCGCGGCGTATTGAATTGGATGGAAGACCTGCTGCGCTACGTCAGCGGTACCCCCGAACCGGGTAGCGAGCGCTTCGTGGTCGGGCGCGACGTTGCGGTGACGCCCGGACGCGTTGTATTGCGCAATACGCTGATCGAGCTGATCCAGTATTCGCCCACCACCCAAACGGTGCGTCCGGAACCGATCCTGATCGTGCCCGCATGGATCATGAAGTATTACGTACTCGACCTGTCACCCGCTAACTCGCTTGTCCGTTATCTGATTGCGCAGGGTTACACGGTGTTCTGCATTTCATGGAAGAACCCGGATCGCGGCGATGCTCGTCTGAGCATGGATGACTATTTGAACCTTGGCGTACGCGCCGCATTGGCAGCGGTCAACACCATGGTTCCCCATCAGCGGGTGCACAGTGTCGGCTACTGCCTTGGCGGTACGTTGCTGTCGATTGCGGCGGCGGCCATGGCACGCGAGGGCGACGACCGCCTGGCATCCATGACCTTGCTGGCCGCGCAGGCCGATTTCACCGAACCGGGAGAGTTGGCGCTGTTCGTGGATGAAAGCGAGATTTCACTGCTGGAAGACCAGATGGGGCAGGCCGGTTATCTCACCGCTACGCAAATGGCTGGCGCATTCCAGATGCTGCGTTCGTATGATCTGTTGTGGTCGCGCATGATCAACGATTACCTGCTCGGCGAGCGCCGCGGCATGAACGATCTGCTGGCGTGGAACGCCGATGCCACGCGCATGCCGGCCACCATGCATTCGCAATACCTGCGTCGTCTCTATCTTGACAATGATCTGGCCGAAGGGCGCTATCGGGTGGATGGCAAGCCGGTGGAATTGAAAGACATCGCCGCACCGGTGTTCTGCGTTGCTACCGAAACCGATCACGTCGCACCGTGGCATTCGGTCTACAAAGTGCATCACCTGTTTACCGGCGAGGTGACGTTCGTACTTACCAGCGGGGGGCACAACGCCGGCATTGTGAGCGAACCGGGGCACCCAGGGCGACGTTTTCGCATGCTGAAGCACCCGCGCGGCGCCGCCACGCTGGCCTCAGATGCCTGGCTATCACAGGCGGAGCGCAAGGAAGGCTCGTGGTGGCCGGCGTGGGTGGGCTGGTTGAACGCGCATTCGGATGCACCGACGCCGCCGCCGCGCATAGGCTTGCCAGGCACGAGCGAAAGTGAACTGCCGCTAGCGCCTGGGTGTTACGTGTTGGAGAAATGAGTATGACGCTTTGCATCCATGGTGCCATCGTGATGCCGTCATTCCGGCCTTCGCCGGAATGACGAGGAAAACAAATCTTGCCATCCGTCACACCCATTCCGGATGTGACACACCCCAGCAAGAAGCACACCTTCATTCTATGAGGACCTCATCATGACCACACCCAACACCCAAAACGACATTCCCTTCGAACTGTACAAGGCCAACCTGCAATTCGCGCTACGTACCAACAAGCTGCTTAAGGAATGCGGCCAGCGCTGGCTGGGCACATTCGATCACGCCGTGGACGAAAGCATTGCCGAAACGCAGGAAGAGATCGACAAGGTATCGTTGAACGACGAATGGCAATCGCTGGCAGCCATTCCCGGCGAAACCTTCCTGCGCGTGATGCAAGAGCGCGTCGGCGATGCACAATCCATGGCGCAGGCAGTCGTTACCAACCAGACGCGATTCATGACCGGTTTGCAGGATGCGTTCCTGATCTGGCAGCGCGATACGGCCAAGGCGATGGGCGGCCTGGAAGCCACCAAGCCATTCAACGTCGCGATGGTCGATTTCTTCAAGCTGTTCAATAACACCGCTGCGACCGGGGCCAAGTCATGACTGCCGGGCATGTGGCGTTGATAACAGGAGGCATGGGGGGCATTGGCGAGGCAATCGCCAAGGCCTTGCACGATGCCGGTTGCACCGTGCTGGTCACGCATTCACCCCACAACGACCACGTCGATGCCTGGCTCCGCGATCAATTGGCGGAAGGCTATCGTTTCAAGGCGTATACCGTCGACGTGGCCGACTTTTCATCGTGCCAGCGCATGGCCGGCGAGATTGCCAGGGATGGCTATAAGGTGGACATCCTGATCAACAACGCCGGCATCACCCGCGATGGGCGCTTTCTCAAGATGAGCCGGGACGATTGGGAAGCCGTGATGCACACCGATCTCGATTCGATGTTCAACGTCACCAAGCAATTTTGCGCGGACATGACCGAACGCGGCTGGGGACGCATCGTCAACATTGGCTCGATCAACGGCACCAAAGGCCAATACGGCCAATGCAATTACGCCGCCGCCAAGGCGGGCATCCATGGCTTTACCGAATCGCTGGCATTGGAAGTGGCGCGACATGGCGTCACCGTCAACACCGTGTCGCCCGGATATACCGCCACGCACATGGTGGCAGCCGTACCCAAGGAGGTGCTGGAAACCAAGGTGATTCCGTTGATCCCGGTTGGACGCCTGGGCCGGCCGGATGAAATCGCCGCCTTGGTCGGCTTCGTCTGCAGTGATGCTGCCGCCTTCATGACCGGCAGCAATCTGGCGATGAACGGCGGCCAGCACATGTATTGATGGGACATATCAGTCATGCATGAAGTCATTGCCCATCGTCATCGGTTTCGCGCCTTGTCGGCGCGCGTGCAAGCCGGCGCGGCCATTCCCACCGCCATTGCGCATCCGTGTGACGACGTTGTCGTGGCCGCGGCGGTGGAAGCGGCGGAAGAAGGGCTGATCACGCCGATCTTTGTCGGGCCGGCGCACAAGATCGCCGTCGCCGCGCAGTGCGCGGGTGTCGACATGACGCGCTTTCGAATCGTTGATGCACCGCATAGCCATGCCGCCGCGGAGCAGGCTGTGGCCCTGGTCAAGCGTGGCGAAGCGAAGTTGCTGATGAAAGGCTCGCTACACACCGATGAATTCATGCATGCCGTGTGCGCGAAGGGCGGATTGCGCACGGGGCGCCGCATGAGCCATGTATTCCTGATGGATGTGCCCAGCTATGCACGCTTGCTGATGGTGACGGATGCGGCGATCGCCATTTTTCCGACGTTGATGGAGAAGCGCGACATCGTCCAGAACGCCATCGACCTGGCGCACGTTATCGGCATCCCCAGCCCCAAGGTGGCGGTGCTTTCGGCGATCGAGACCATCAACCCCGCGTTGCCATCCACGGTCGATGCCGCAGCGCTGTGCAAGATGGCTGAGCGGGGGCAGATCACCGGCGGCATCGTCGATGGGCCGCTTGCTTTCGACAATGCCGTGGACGCGGCGGCTGCGCGCGAGAAGGGTATCGCGTCACCAGTGGCTGGCGCTGCCGATATTCTCGTGGTGCCCGATCTGGAATCCGGCAACATGCTGGCCAAACAGCTCAGCTTCCTGGGTGGTGCGGAAGCGGCCGGCATCGTCATGGGGGCGCAGGTGCCGATCATCCTCAGCAGTCGTGCCGATACGCCGCGTGCACGCATCGCATCCTGCGTCGTGGCTGTCTTGCTGGCGCAAGCCTGCAAGGCAACAGATGTGGCCGCAGTGGCGGAGGGCTGAACATGCCGAAGGCCATTCTCACCCTCAACGCCGGTTCCTCCAGCATCAAGTTCTCACTGTACGAACTGGGCAGCGGCGTGCAACGCCTGATCTCGCACGGGCAGATCGAAGGCATCGGCGAAGCGCCACGCTTCCTGGCGCGTGCGCCGGATGGCGCCGTGTTGGAAAGCTACGCGTGGCCGCATCATGCGGCGTCTCACGAAGAGTTTCTGCAGAGGCTGCTGGCATGGGTCACCTCTCATCTCGGTGATGAAGCGCTGGTTGCCGTCGGGCATCGCGTCGTGCATGGGGGCGCCTTGTTTCATCGTCCCGTGCGCATCGATCAGGATGTCTTGGGCGCGCTGGAAAAACTGGTGCCGCTGGCACCACTCCATCAGCCGCACAATCTTGCCGCCATCAAAGCGCTGAGCCGCCTGCGGCCCGGCCTGTTGCAGGTAGCGTGTTTCGACACCGCGTTTCATCGCGACATGCCGGCGGTGGCGGAGCGTTTGCCACTGCCGCGTTTGTATACGGATGCGGGCATGCGCCGCTACGGATTTCATGGCATCTCCTATGAATACCTGGCCGGGCGCCTGCGCGTGCTAGCACCAACCCTGGCGAAAGGGCGCGTGATCATGGCGCACCTGGGTAATGGCGCCAGCCTGTGCGCCATGTGGGACGGGCAAAGCATCGATACCACCATGAGTTTCACCGCGCTCGATGGCCTGATGATGGGTACGCGCTGCGGCAGCATCGATGCCGGCGTGGTGCTTTACCTGCAAGAAGCGTACGGACTCGATGCTGCCGCCGTCGGACACATGCTTTATCACGACTGCGGCCTGCTGGGTGTATCCGGCGTCAGCAACGACATGCGCGCGTTGCTGGAAAGCGAGGACCCCCGCGCCAGGGAGGCGATCGACTTGTTCGTCTACCGCATCGTGAAAGAAATTGGCGCTTTGACCTCCGCGCTGGGTGGCTTGGATGCGCTGGTGTTTTCCGCCGGCATCGGCGAACACGCCGCTTCCATTCGCTCCGAGATTTGCGATGCGCTGACATGGCTTGGCGTGGAGTGCGACGAGGTGGCAAACGATCGGCACGAAACCCTGATCAGCAGCACGCGAAGCGCTGTGCGTGTGCTGGTCGTTGCCACCGACGAAGAAGCGATGATCGCGGAACACACGGCGCAGCTTATGCGGGACATCTCGCCGCCACCTACGGTGAATCCATCCTTTGCTTGAACGAGAGAGCGTCATGAATATGTCGATCTATGACTTTGATACCCGCCTCGCTCCATTCGAGGCATTCGCTTCCGAGGCGCCTTTCGCACCGTTTGCCTTGTGGGGATGGTTTGTGGCACCGGCGCTTTGGTGGACGGATGCCTATCTCAACGCCTGCGGGATGTTTTCCGAAGCGATACTGAGCGCGATGGCAACCATGACGCCACGCTCACCGTCGGCGGTGCCTTCACCAACGCCAGCGGCGCCGGACAAATGGGTTGGGCCGAAGGCAGCACGGAGCGAACGGTTCTGCACGGCGTGGTAGGTGCTGGCATCGCAGCCCTAGGTGGCGGCGACGTGGTGGGTGGTGCGTTAGGTGCTGCCGCGAATCAGCTTGTGGTCCAGAAGATGGCCGACTATTGGTGAGCCAGGGCTATACGCCTGGATCACCGGAATTTGCCAGTATGTTGCAGCTGGCAAGCACGGCGGTAGGGGCCGCGGTAGGTGGCGGTGCCGGTGCGGCGACGGCGCTGGATGGAACGACGTACAACTATCTAACGCATCAGCAGCTGACAGATCTGCAAAAAGAGATCAATCGGTGCGAAGGCGATCGTGTTTGCATCGAATCTGCCAAGAGCACCGCGGAAATGCTGTCGGCTGATCAAGAGAAACTGCTTGTCGTCGGCTGCAGTGGCAGTTTCGGCGACCTCTCCGACACCTGCAAAGCGAACATCCTCGCCGCACGTGCTTATGCCACGGATCCGTTGGCGGCCCAGTTGGGACTACAAGTTGACCAAAATATCAGCTTGCAGAATTATCTGAATCATCAATCTCAGTGGGGATTGGTGTATGCGGATGAAGTCCGCAGCCAGTATGGACAATTATTCTTTGTGCCTGCGGCGGCGGGTGCGGGGACAGCCGTGGCGGTTGCTGCTGCGCCTGCGACCATTGCCAGGGGACAGGAGGCGTGGGCTGCCTACCAGGTTGCTACGGCAAATTATTCGTTGACAGCCGGCATGGGGACAAGTGCTGTGATGTCTGGCGTCACCTACACAGGAGGCGCCGTCTACGGAGCACTTGGCGATTCTTGGTCAACAGGAACAGGATTTGGCGAAGCTTTCGACCATCGTTTCTCGTTTGTTGGCCTCAGCGGAACGATGGCAGTAGGCGCGTTGGGCGGCGCATTTCAAACAACAATGTTCCAAGCAGCAAATGTGGCAAATACTTGGAAGAACTTTTCCACCATTGAAGGAGCTGTGATTCGTGGAAATCAGATATTGATGACAGTACCTGTCAAAAAGGCAATTCAAGCCGTAGCGCAAGAGTCAGCGACGCCCCCTCAGGCCCCTGCGCCGGCAGCGACAAAGTAAGGAGACGACAACGATGACTGACTGGTTCTGGTCCGGAATATTTGGTGGATTCTTGGCTAAACCCCTGGCCAAAATGCTTCGACGATTCCGTCTATGGCTCGTTTTCATGGTTGGCTGCATTGGTACGCCAACCAGTCTTATTGTCAGGGACGCCTGGGCGAATGGGTGGCATCCTGCAGCGAAGCGAGCTATCGATATGCTGACGACACCGGCGGGCATTTTGGCTCCAATTGCCATTGGAGGTTTGTGCGTACTGTTGGTGGTGATTTTCGCTCCCGGACTTCCAAATAGAAACGCAAGGAAAGACGAGGATCGGCAGTAAAACACAGATTTGATTGGGGCAGCCAACTATTTCTTGAAAATGCCGTGTTAGTGACTTGATAGAAGGATAGTAAATTTATGGATTTTGAAACCAACCGTCGCGCTAGCATTGCACGCCGCAACCAGCGCCGAGCCATTGAGAGCCGTGACTACAAGGCGATGATGGTCATGTTTGGCATTCTTGGTTATTCGGCTGCCGCCAATTTCATCGTAGGAGTCATTCGTATGGTAGGAGGCAGCCAGACAGTCATCGAGCCTATTCTTGGTTTGGTGCTCGGCGCCCTCTATGCCGTTGCCACCTTTGAGGTGTGGTTCAAGCAATATCCGAAGTGGTGGCTCATCGTACTTCCAGCGGTCCTATCCATTGTGCTTGCCGTGGCCTCTTTCATCGCAGGAGCGATGGCGATCGCGCCGCTGCTTCTTAACGTGATCGTTCTTGTACTCATACCTCTTCGAGTCAAGCATCGGAACGCGTTGAGCGCGATTCCCAAGTCGTAATGGAGCAGGACCGGACGTGCGACGTCCCCCTGACTTTGAGTAGCGCAACGATCTAGAGTCCAATGCAGCGATTGATGCATGCGCTTACATCAATGACACACCAGTACCGGCACCTGCGATTTCAATATCACCTTGTGCGTTTCGCTGCCCATCAACAACCGCGCAAGACCTTCCCAACTGTGCGCGGCCATCACGATCAAGTCGCACTGACGATCCGTGGCGGTCTGCACGATAGCCTGGTACGGTTGTGAACCGAACAGCAAAAGACGTTCGAATGGCACGCCAGCCTGCTCGGCCATGACGCGGACGTCGTCCAAATGGCGGTCGGCAAAACGAGTCGCTTCCTTGGCGTAGTCGAACCCGATGTTCGCCACGATCTCGGTCATGTAGGCAAGGCTTTGCACGGGCGGCACCGCGTGCAAGGCAATCACGCTGGCACCGCAGGTCTTGGCCAGATCCAAGCCAAGTCGAATCGCCTTCAATGACAGCTCCGAGCCATCGGTCGGAAGTAGTATGCGTTTGAACATGTGGCCTCCAGGCGGGCATCGGAAAAGATGGTGTCGAGGATCGTGCCTGGACGGAGCGAAGGCTGCCTTGAGCTATGTCAACTCGAAGGTGCGTCGTTTGGCGTCATCATGTGCCCATCCTCTGCGAGGCAAGTACCGTGCACGCGATGGTGTTGAACCAAATTGGTAAACCTTTGACGTGGCAGGAGTTACCCGATCCTGTGCCTGCAGCCGGCGAGTTGTGTCTGCGTGTCGAAGCTTGCGGCGTGTGTCGTACTGACTTGCATGTGGTGGACGGCGAGCTGCCGAATATCGTGACACCGGTGATTCCCGGCCACGAATGCGTCGGCATCGTGGATGCCTTGGGGCCCGGTGTTGCCGGTGTGGAGATCGGTGACCGCATGGGCGTGCCATGGTTGGGCAGCACCTGCGGCCATTGCGAGTATTGCCGCGAGGAACGCGAAAACCTGTGTGACGCGCCGACGTTCACCGGCTACACCCGGCCTGGCGGTTATGCCACGCATATCGTTGCGCGCGCAGATTACTGCGTGCACCTTCCGAAGGACGCCAATCCGGTCGCCGTGGCACCGCTGCTTTGCGCTGGATTGATCGGCTGGCGCTGCCTGGAAAAGGCCGGCCTCGGTCAGCACCTGGGACTGTACGGCTTCGGCGCAGCAGCGCACATCGTCACCCAGGTGGCGCTCAGGCAGCGGCGCAGCGTTTACGCCTTTACGCGCGTCGGTGACGGCGCCGCGCAGGCGTTTGCACGTTCATTGGGCGCCGTCTGGGCCGGCTCTTCCGAAGAGATGCCGCCCGTGTCGTTGGACGCCGCCATTGTTTTTGCGCCCGTTGGCGCATTGGTGCCGCAAGCGTTGCGTGCCGTGAAAAAGGGCGCACGCGTCGTGTGTGGCGGTATTTACATGTCTGATATTCCGTCGTTCCCATACCGCTGGTTGTGGGGGGAGCGGGAAATCGTATCCGTGGCTAACCTTACCCGTGCCGATGCGCGCGATTTTTTTTCCGAAGAGGCGTGCAAGCATGTGCACACTTCCACGCATCGCTACCCGTTGCAGCAAGCCAACCAGGCACTCGACGATTTGCGGGCAGGGCGGTTGAGCGGCGCTGCGGTATTGCATGCGTAGGCATGACATGCCGGCCGAGGCAATGGCTGGCTATTTTCTTTTACGCGACCGTCACCCGCTTTTAACTTGCCTGCGATGAAGGTATCGCCTGTCGCGCATTGCCAGACAGCAACTTGATCCAGATCAAATGACGGCTCCTTCCCCTTCGTTATCTTGGGCGACGCGGGTTGCGGGTCTGCACGTACGGGGCACGATAAACACACGCCAATTGAAGTACGGATTCCTGTCTTGACAAGGAAACAGGGGTATGGGCGTTGCATACAGGGTGTTGTTCGTCACCACGTTTGCTTTTGTTGTGTGCTTTGCCGTGTGGATGGCGTTCGGGGTGATCGGCATTCCGATTCGTCGCGAACTCAATCTCAATGCCACCCAATTCGGCCTGCTGACCGCCTCACCCATCTTGAGCGGCGCGTTGCTGCGACTTCCATTGGGCATCTGGACCGACCGCTTCGGCGGCCGCATGGTGATGGCCTTATTGCTTGTCGTGGCGGCACTACCGGTATGGTTGGTGACGTATGCCGCGGCATTGTGGCAGTTCCTTGCCATCGGCCTTTGCCTGGGCGCGGTGGGTGCGTCGTTCGCGGTTGGCACGCCCTATGTCGCGCGTTTTTTTCCGCCCAACCGACGTGGCTTCGCGATGGGTTTCTTTGGTGCCGGCACCAGCGGTGCGGCGCTCAACATGTTTGTGGCGCCGGCCCTGGTCGATGCACTGGGATGGCGCGCGGTGCCGCGCATCTACGCTGTCGCGCTGTTATTGACGGCGGCGATCTTCTGGATGTTGTCGGCACCTGATCCGGGCGCCAGCGGCAAAAGCTCGCCAGGTTTGAAACAGCAGTTGCAGGTACTGGGCAATCCGCGCGTCTGGAAGTATTGCCAGTATTACTCGCTCGCGTTTGGCGGGTTCACCGGTTTGTCCGTGTGGATGCCGCAGTATTTCGCGGGCGAATACGGCTTGGGAATTGCCTCCGCTGCAGCCTTGGCGGCCTGCTTTTCGCTGCCGGCCGGCGTATTGCGTGCGGTGGGCGGCGCACTGTCGGATCGGTTTGGTGCCCATGCGTTGACCTGGTGGGTGCTTTGGCTGGCGTGGATCGCGTTATTCCTGTTGTCATATCCGCAAACGCAATTGATCGTGCAGACCAGTCGTGGCCCGTCGAGTTTTCATATCGGACTTAGTCTGTGGACGTTTACGCCCTTGCTGTTCGTGCTGGGTGTCGCGCTCGCATTCGGCATGGCGTCCACGTTCAAGTACCTGGGTGATGACTTCTCCGACTCGCTGGGCATCGTGACCGGCATCGTCGGGCTTGCGGGCGGCCTTGGCGGCTTTCTGCTGCCGATCCTGTGGGGCGGCCTGCTTGATCTGCTGGGCATTCGCTCCAGCGCCTTCATGCTGTTGTACGGCATCGTGTGGGTGTCGCTGATCCTGATCTATTTCACCGAAGTGCGACGCATCGACATTCGCGGCCGGCAGAGAACGCCGGAATCCTGAGCTGCTTCACCGGAGAAAATCATGAGCCATTTCCTCGACCGTCTGCGCTATTTCTCGCAGCGTCGCGAACCGTTTGCGGACGGCCATGGCGAGGTGCGTACGGAGAATCGCCAATGGGAGGATGGTTATCGCAACCGCTGGCAACACGACAAGATCGTTCGCTCCACCCATGGCGTGAACTGCACAGGTTCGTGCAGTTGGAAGATCTACGTAAAAGGCGGCGTCGTCACCTGGGAAACGCAGCAAACGGATTACCCGCGCACGCGCGCCGGCATGCCCAATCACGAGCCGCGCGGTTGCTCACGCGGCGCGTCCTATTCCTGGTATCTGTATAGCGCCAATCGCCTGAAGTATCCGATGGTGCGTGGACGCCTGTTGCGGCGCTGGCGCGAAGCGCGCAAGACGATGGCGCCGGTGGATGCCTGGGCTGCCTTGATGGCCGATCCAAAAGGCAAGGATTACAAAGCCGCTCGCGGACTGGGCGGTTTTGTGCGCACAACCTGGGACGAAGTGCTGGATATCGTCGCCGCCGCCAATGTGCACACCATCAAGCAGCACGGGCCGGATCGCGTGGTGGGCTTCTCGCCGATTCCGGCCATGTCGATGGTTTCCTATGCCGCGGGTGCCCGTTATCTGAGCCTGATCGGCGGCACCTTGTTGTCGTTCTACGACTGGTATTGCGATCTGCCGCCATCGAGCCCGCAAACCTGGGGCGAGCAGACTGACGTGCCGGAATCGGCCGATTGGTACAACTCGGCGTATATCATTGCCTGGGGTTCGAACGTACCGCAGACGCGCACACCCGACGCGCACTTCTTTGTCGAGGCGCGCTACAACGGCACGCGCGTGGTGGCGATCACGCCGGACTATGCGGAGGTCTCCAAGCTGTCCGATCTGTGGCTGCATCCCAAGCAGGGCACAGATGCCGCTTTGGCGATGGCGATGGGGCACGTGGTGCTGCGCGAGTTCTTTCTCGATCGCCAGTACGATTACTTTCAGAACTATTGCCGGCAGTACACCGATCTGCCGCTGCTGGTCACGCTACGGCGCGATGGCGAGCGCTGGATTCCGGATCGCTATCTGCGCGCCAGTGATTTCGACGGTGCACTCGGTAGCCCCGAGCACGCCGAGTGGAAAACGGTGGGTTTCGATATGAGCGGCAAACCGGTGGTGCCGCATGGCGCCATCGGGTTCCGTTGGCCGGGGCAGGACAGTGCGGATCGCGGCAAATGGAATCTGGAGCAAAAAGCACCGGACGGAACCGCCATCGAATTGGCCTTGACCCAGATCGATACTCGCGACGAGGTGCTGGACGTGGCCTTTCCGTATTTCGGCGGTACCGAGCACGAGCACTTTCCGCATAACGCGCAAGCAAGCAATGTGCTGTTGCGTCGCGTTCCCATACGCCGCATCGCGACGCGCGATGGCGAAACCATGGTCGCCACCGTGTTCGACCTGCTATGCGCCCACTATGGGCTGGATCGCGGACTGGGTGGCGAGAGTGCAAATGGCTATGACGACAACGTGCCCTATACGCCGGCCTGGCAGCAGGCCATCACCGGCGTGTCGGCGGAGCATGCGATCGCGGTAGCGCGTGGGTTCGCCGAGAATGCGGCGAAAACACGTGGGCGTTCGATGGTCATCATCGGCGCGGGCATGAATCACTGGTTTCATCAGGACATGAATTACCGCAGCATCATCAACATGCTGATGCTGTGCGGCACGATCGGTGTATCGGGCGGTGGCTGGGCGCATTACGTCGGGCAAGAAAAATTGCGTCCGCAAACCGGCTGGACGGCATTGGCATTCGGTCTCGACTGGGCGCGGCCGCCGCGGCAAATGAACGGTACGTCGTTCTTCTATGCGCATTCGAATCAATGGCGCTATGAAAAGATCGACGTCGACGAACTGCTGTCGCCACTGACGCCGCGCGGCAAATACGGGCATAGCCTGATCGACTGCAACGTACGTGCGGAGCGCATGGGTTGGTTGCCGTCCGCACCGCAACTGGCGTGCAACCCGCTGCATATCGCCCGTGAAGCGGATCAGTCCGGCATGCAACCGCGCGACTACCTTGTCGACGCATTGCAATCGGGCAAGTTGCGCATGGCCTGCGAAGACCCGGATGATCCGGTCAATTTCCCGCGCAACCTGTTTATCTGGCGCTCGAACCTGTTCGGCTCGTCCGGCAAGGGGCACGAATATTTCCTGCGCCACTTCCTGGGCACGCGCCATGGTCTGCAAGGCAAGGATCTGGGCGAAGACGGTGGCCACAAGCCCGAAGAAGTGAAATGGCACGAGCCGGCGCCGGAGGGCAAGCTGGATCTGGTAGTGACGCTGGACTTTCGCATGTCGACGTCTTGCCTGTATTCCGACGTCGTGCTGCCGACGGCGTCGTGGTACGAGAAGAACGATCTCAACACCTCCGACATGCATCCCTTTATCCATCCGCTATCGTCGGCGGTCGATCCGGTGTGGGAATCGAAAAGCGACTGGGAAATCTTCAAGGCAGTGGCGAAGCGTTTTTCCGAGCTTGCGCAAGGCCGGCTTGGCGTTGAACGCGATGTGGTGCTGACCCCGATCATGCACGACACGGCTGGCGAGTTGGCCCAGCCATTTGACGTGCGCGACTGGAAGAAGGGCGAGTGTGCGTTCATTCCCGGTGTCACGGCGCCGAACATCAATATGGTCGAGCGCGACTATCCGGCCACCTATGCGCGCTTTACGTCACTCGGACCGCTGATGGACAAGCTTGGCAACGGCGGCAAAGGCATTGGCTGGAACACGCAAGAGGAAGTACGGGGCCTGGGTGAATTGAACTACGTCGTCGAAGACGGCCCCACCAAAGGCAGGCCGCGCATCGTCACGGATATCGATGCGGCGGAAACGATTTTGCACCTCGCGCCGGAAACGAATGGGCAGGTGGCGGTGAAGGCGTGGGGGGCGTTGTCGCGCATCACGGGCCGGGATCATCGGCATCTTGCCGAAGCGCGCGAGGATGAAAAAATCCGGTTCCGCGACATCCAGGCGCAACCGCGCAAGATCATCAGCTCACCGACCTGGTCGGGCATCGAGAGCGAACACGTCAGCTATACCGCAGGCTGGACCAACGTCAACGAACTGATTCCCTGGCGTACGCTCACCGGTCGACAGCAGTTCTTTCAGGACCATGCGTGGCTGCGCGATTTTGGCGAAGGTTTTGCGCTGTATCGGCCGCCGATCGATACGCGCTCGGTCGCCGCGCTGCATGGCAAGCGCGATAACGGCCACGCGGAGTTGACGCTTAACTTCATCACGCCGCACCAGAAGTGGGGTATCCATTCCACCTATACCGACAATCTGATCATGCTCACACTGTCGCGTGGCGGGCCAATCGTGTGGCTGTCCGAGGCGGATGCGAAACGTGGCGGCATCGTTGATAACGACTGGATCGAGCTGTTCAACATCAACGGTGCGCTCACGGCGCGCGCTGTCGTGAGCCAACGGGTGCAGGAAGGCATGGTGATGATGTATCACGCGCAGGAGAAGATCGTGAATGTGCCGGGTTCGGAGATCACCGGCATGCGCGGCGGTATCCACAACTCGGTGACGCGCACGGTGCTCAAGCCAACACACATGATCGGCGGCTATGCGCAGCTCAGCTGGGGCTTCAATTATTACGGTACCGTGGGCTCCAATCGCGATGAGTTCGTGATCGTGCGCAAGATGGCGAACGTGGATTGGATGGATCGCGTGCAGCGCGAAGCGCAACAGCAAGGTGCCGGCCTGAGGGAGACGACATGAAGATCCGCGCGCAAATCGCCATGGTGCTGAATCTGGATAAATGCATTGGCTGCCACACCTGTTCGGTCACCTGCAAGAACGTGTGGACCTCGCGCAAGGGCATGGAGTACGCCTGGTTCAACAACGTCGAGACCAAACCCGGCGTGGGTTATCCCAAGGATTGGGAAAACCAGGAGCGGTGGCAGGGCGGTTGGGTGCGCAAGCCCAATGGTCGCCTGCAGCCCAAGCAGGGCGGACGACTGGCAATCCTGGCCAAGATCTTCGCCAATCCGCACCTGCCGGAGATCGACGATTACTACGAGCCGTTTACCTTCGACTACGCCAACCTGCAAACCGCGCCGGAGCTGCCCACTGCACCTGTGGCGCGCCCCATCTCGTTGATCAGCGGACGCACCATGGACAAGATCGAATGGGGGCCGAACTGGGAGGAAATCCTTGGCGGCGAATTCGACAAGCGCAGCGCCGATTACAACTTCGAAGCTGTACAGAAAGATATCTACGGCCAGTTTGAAAACACGTTCATGATGTACCTGCCGCGCCTGTGCGAGCACTGCCTCAATCCTGCCTGCGTGGCGTCCTGTCCATCCGGCTCGATCTACAAGCGCGAGGAAGACGGCATTGTCCTGATCGATCAGGACAAGTGCCGCGGCTGGCGCATGTGCGTTTCGGGTTGTCCGTACAAAAAAATCTATTACAACTGGACCAGCGGCAAGGCGGAGAAGTGCACGTTCTGCTACCCGCGTATTGAAGCAGGCATGCCGACCGTGTGTTCGGAAACCTGCGTGGGACGCATCCGCTATCTGGGCGTGCTGCTTTACGATGCCGATGGCGTCGGGCAGGCGGCGGCGGTCGAACATCCACACGACTTGTATCAGTCACAGCTTGATCTTTTTCTCAACCCAAACGATCCGCAGGTACAGCGCCAAGCGCTTTCCGACGGCGTGCCCGAAGCGTGGCTGGAAGCAGCCAAGCAGTCGCCGGTCTACAAGATGGCGGTTGAATGGAAGATCGCCTTCCCGCTGCATCCGGAATACCGCACCCTGCCGATGGTATGGTACGTGCCGCCGCTCTCGCCGATCCAATCGCATGCCAACGCGGGCGCCATCGAAAGCAAAGGCGGCTTGCCCGATGTGGATTCGCTGCGTATTCCCGTGCGTTATCTTGCCAATCTGCTGACGGCCGGCAACGAGGCGCCGGTGACCGGCGCGTTGAAGCGCTTGCTGGCGATGAGGACCTGGTTCCGCGCTTTGCAGCTGGGCGACGAACCGGATCCCGCGCTGCTTGCAGACAATGGCCTGGATGCCGCAACCGTCCAAGCCATGCATCGGTATCTGGCGATCGCCAATTACGAAGATCGCTTCGTCATTCCCACCGCGCACCGCGAAGAAGCCGAACATGCCTACGCCCTGCGTGGCGGTTGCGGTTTCAGCTTCGGTAACGGCTGCGATGGCGTGGACACGCAGTCCAGCCTGTTTGGTGGACGCATGGGCCGCCGCAAGATCATTCCCATCCGCCTGCTGGACGATCATTAAGATGCGAACCGACCATGCCATATTCCTGCGCGCACTTGCTGCCTTGCTCTCCTACCCGGATGCGGCATTGCGTGCAGCATTGCCGGAAATCCGCGCCGTGCTTGGCGAAGCGCCGCACGTCGACGCTGCAAGCCGAAAGCAGCTCCTGGCGCTGGCGGACCAGCTCGCACGTGGCGATGCCCTCGATGTCGAAGCGCGTTTCGTCGATTTGTTCGATCGCGGACGCGGCACATCGTTGAATCTGTTCGAGCACGTGCACGGCGATGGGCGCGATCGCGGTCCGGCGATGCTCGATCTGCGGCAGCGCTATCTCGATGCCGGGCTCGAACCCAGCGGCAACGAGTTGCCTGATCACCTGCCGATGCTGCTGGAATACCTGAGTTGCCGTGACGTGGCCGAAGTGCGCGAAACCCTCGGTGACTGTGCCCATGTGCTGCGTGCGATCGGCAATCGGCTGCTGCATCGGCGTAGCCGCTATGCCGCCGTGTTAGGCGCGCTGTTGGAGCTCGCATGCGTCGAGGGTCTTGATTCGCATGCACCGGTTCCGGCGCCCGAAGACCTTGACATCACGTGGGAGGAGCGTCCCGCCTTCGCCAACGACCGGGCACCGCCGTGCCGGCCGGCTGATTTCGTAAAACGAGGCTGACATGAACACCGCGACCAACCTGCAATGGTTCCTGTTCGGTATCTATCCGTACATCTGCCTGTCGGTATTGCTGCTGGGCAGCTTGATACGGTTCGACCGCGAGCCATATACCTGGAAGAGCGATTCCTCACAGATGCTGCGTGCAGGGTCCTTGAAGCTTGGCTCGAATCTTTTTCACTACGGCATCCTGGTCGTGGTGATTGGACATTTCCTCGGCTTTCTCGTGCCGCATTGGGCCATCGACTGGGCATTAGATCCCGCGCAACATCAGTTGCTGGCCATGGTGGGCGGTGGCGTGGCCGGCGTGGTGGCGATCATTGGGTTGAGCATGCTGATCTACCGTCGTCTCGCTGACCCGCGTATTCGTCGCAATAGCCGAAAATGGGATATCACGGTGGTGATCATGTTGTGGCTGCAATTGCTGCTTGGCCTTATTACCGTGCCGCTGTCGGCCCAGCATATGGATGGCGCGAAGTTCGAATTGCTTACTGCGTACGTTAAGGGCATCGTCACTTTCCAGGGCGGCGTGGCCGCGTTGTTGTTGCAGGTCTCCTGGGTTTACCGCCTGCATATCCTGCTTGGTTTCACCATCTTCCTGATCTCGCCGTTTACGCGCATGGTGCATATCTGGAGCGGAGCGGGAGCGCTCGCTTATCTTTTCCGTCCCTATCAATTGGTACGTACGCGCAAGCGTGCGGTTCGCACATGACGATCGCGGTCAATGGCGTGGCAGTGGCCGATCAGGATTGGCCGACACCGCAGATGGCGGCAGTGCATGAATTGTTGCGCCAGCGCGCCGTGATGCTCGGCTGGCTGGATGACCGCGCGGAGCCTGCCGCCATCGGCGAGGCCATCGAACGCGTGCTGACTGAAGAAGTTCGCGTACCCGACGCCGATGAAACAGCATGTCAGCGCTATTACGCGCAACACATGCAGCGTTATCAAACGGGCGAGCTGGTTGCTGCCCGGCATATTCTTTTTCAGATCACACCCGGCGCGCCGCTGGCCGCGGTGCGGGCCATGGCCGAAGCCATGCTGGCAGAACTTCACACGCAACCGGCGTTATTCGCCGAACGCGCGCGCAGCCATTCGAATTGCCCTTCCGGCGAACTAGGCGGCCAGTTGGGACAGTTGCAGCGCAGCGCCATGGTGCCGGAGTTCGAGCAGATGCTGTTTGGCACCGCGGTGACTGGCCTATTGCCGCAGCTCGTGAAGACCCGTTTCGGTTTTCATATCGTCGCCGTCGACCAGCGTGTTCCCGGCGAGATATTGCCTTTCGAGCACGTACGCGAACGCGTTGCTGAAGACTTGCGGCGGGAAGCGGAGGCGCGAGCGCTCAGCCAATATGTGCGCGTGCTGGCTGGCCAGGCACAGCTGCAGGGCGTGGAGCTGGATGGGGCGGTATCGCCACTTGTGCAGTAAGGCTTCGTCAATGCGATAAATCAATCCCCTCTCCCTCCGGGGAGAGGGCTAGGGTGAGGGGCTGGGCTTGCCGAAAATCAATCACCGCGTGTGAGGTTTGCTTTTTGAATCTCGCATCTAACTCACTTTTGTGCGAGATTCGCCCCTCACCCCAACCCTCTCCCCGGAGGGGAGAGGGAGCTAATCCTCGCGATGCATAGACCTACGCTTGAGCGGGTTGCTTCTTCGCCACGGCGTGCGTCGGCCAACGCCAGGCCTGCACCTCCGGCATGTCCTCGCCGTGCTCGCTGATGTACAGCTTGTGCTTTTCCATTATCGACCAATAACGCTCGATCGCATGACCAACATGCTTGCTGAAGCGTGGAATACGCATGATGGCATCGAGTGCGAGTTGATAGCGATCCAGGTTGTTGAGTACCACCATGTCGAACGGCGTGGTGGTAGTACCTTCGTCCTTGTAGCCGCGCACGTGGATGCGGTCTGAGCAACTGCGCCGATAGGTCAGCTTGTGAATCAGCGAGGGGTAGCCGTGGAAAGCGAAAATCACCGGCTTGCCCGAGGTGAACAGCGCATCGAAATCGCGGTCGGACAAGCCGTGCGGATGCTCTGATTGCGGTTGCAGCACCATCAAGTCCACTACGTTCACCACGCGAATACGGATATCGGGCAGGTATCCGCGCAACAGTGTGACGGCGGCAAGGCATTCAAGCGTGGGCACGTCCCCGGCACAGGCCATCACGACATCCGGATCGCCATCGTCATTGCTGGCCCATTCCCAGATGCCCGCACCGGCTGCGCAATGTCTGGTGGCGGCGTCAACGTCCAGCCACTGCCACGATGGCTGCTTGCCGGCTACGATCAGGTTGACGTAGTTGCAGCTGCGCAGGCAATGGTCCGTCACCGAGAGCAGGCAATTGGCGTCCGGTGGCAGATAGATGCGCACCACTTCGGCTTTCTTGTTCGCCACGATGTCGATAAAACCCGGATCCTGGTGCGAGAAGCCGTTGTGATCCTGCCGCCACACATGCGAGGTAAGCAGGTAATTGAGCGAAGCGACCGGTGCGCGCCAGGGAATATGGCGGCTCACCTTCAACCACTTCGCATGCTGGTTGAACATCGAATCGACGATATGGATGAAGGCTTCGTAGCACGAGAAGAAACCATGTCGTCCGCTGAGCAGATAGCCTTCCAGCCATCCTTCGCACAGATGTTCGCTGAGCACTTCCATGACGCGGCCGTCGGCACTGAGGTGATTGTCGTTGGCCTCGATGCCGGCTAGCCAGGTTTTGCCGGAGACGTCATAGACCGCATCCAGCCGGTTGGATGCCGTTTCGTCCGGGCCGAACAGGCGGAAGTTCTGCTGGTCCAGATTCAACCGCATCACCTCGCGCAGAAACGTACCCAGTACGCGGGTGGCTTCGGCTTCCACCGCACCCGGTTGCGGCACCGCCACGGCATGATCGCGGAAGTGCGGCATGGCCAGCGGTTTCAGCAGTTCGCCGCCGTTCGCATGCGGGTTGGAACCCATGCGGCGGTGGCCGGTCGGTGCCAACGCGGCGAATTCCTCGCGGAATCGGCCGTTTTCGTCGAACAGTTCCTCGGGCTTGTAGCTTTTCATCCAGGCTTCGAGCTGCGCCACGTGTTCGGGTTTGTCGAACTGCGCCAGCGGCACCTGATGGGCACGCCACGTACCTTCCACCTGCACATCGTCGACACGCTTGGGTCCGGTCCAGCCTTTCGGTGTCTGGAAGATCAGCATCGGCCAGCGCGGCCGCGAACTGCCTTTGCCATCGCGTGCGCCTTGTTGAATGGCGCGGATGCTGGCGAGTATGCCGTCGAGCGCGCCGGCAAGCAGCTGATGCACGATCATGGGATCGTTGCCTCTGACGAACCACGGTTCATAGCCATAGCCGTGGAACAGATCGATCAATTCGTCGCGGCTGATGCGCGAGAGCAGGGTAGGGTTGGCGATCTTGAAGCCGTTCAAATGCAGGATCGGTAACACCACGCCGTCACGAGCGGGGTTGAGGAACTTGTTGGAATGCCAACTGGTGGCCAGCGCCCCGGTTTCCGCCTCGCCATCGCCGACCACGCAGGCCACGATCAAGTCGGGATTATCGAACACCGCGCCGAACGCGTGCGCCAGCGAGTAGCCAAGCTCGCCGCCCTCGTGAATCGAACCTGGCGTTTCCGGCGCGACATGGCTGGGTACGCCGTAGGGCCAGGAAAACTGCCGGAACAGACGCTCCATGCCGTTGCGGTTGCGCTCGATCGCGGGATAGCGCTCCGTATACGAACCTTCCAGGTAGGTTTGTGCAACCAGTGCAGGGCCGCCATGTCCAGGCCCGGTCATGAACAACATGTTGAGATCATGCTGCGTGATCAGCCGGTTCAGATGCACGTAGAGCATGTTCAAGCCGGGCGTGGTGCCCCAGTGGCCAAGCAGGCGCGGCTTGATGTGCGCGCGTTCCAGAGGCTGCTCAAGCAGCGGATTGTCGCGCAGATAGATCTGGCCGGCAGCGAGGTAATTGGATGCGCGCCAGTATGCATCCATCCGCTGCATTTGTTGAAGTGAGAGTGGGTTTGGCATGGGAGATTTCCGCGGCTGGGTTTCGACTACTTCTACGCCGCTGTGGGTGCCGAGGCTTGATGTGCATCAAGGTCATCGTGCGGAACCGGGAATCCATTTTCAGGGATGCACCAGAGCAAAATGGATTCCCGCTTTCGCGCATTGCTGTCCGGGGAAAACGCGCTGATGAGAAAGTACACAGTTTCGTTGGCTCGAAACGACGATTTTTGCTTCAAACCCCGAAGATCAAAGCGCACGCTCAAGCAAGTGCCGTGTCAAATTTCCACACACAAAACCTTCCGCCGCCGCACGCCGGGGCGTGCGATCGGCGGAAGTGCAGCCACTGCACCAGGATCAGCGCGTGCCCATGGATCGAAGAAGCATGGAGCGCCCGGTCCTGTCCTCCTTGGCCGCGATGTCACCATTGCGCAAAAAGGCGGCAGTCATGTTGATGCAGATCAAGTGACCTGCATGAGTCGACAAAACACACGCCGATTGACGAATGTCAAATGTGCGCGACGCGACCGATCGCACACTGCAGCTGATCTGGTTGCGGATGGCATGGCATGTCCTTATCGATCTCTCCCCAAAAAAACACGGGCTTTGCCAGACCGCGCCTGGAGGCGAACCAATTGCGGCGGCTTGGCATCGATACCGGCTACGAATATGTGGTGTATCTGGATGTTGATTCGCCCATTTGCCGCAGCGAAGGTTTCGGTCCGCATTCGCGGCTTTCGCTGCGCGTGGGCGAACGCGAGATTCTGGCGACACTCAACCTGGTGCAGGCCGGTTGGCTGACCATCCATGAAGCCGGCCTTTCCGAATCTGCGTGGCATTCGTTGCATCCTTCGCCCGGCGAAAAGGTGGTGATCGCGCATCCGCCGAACGTGGATTCGATGGCACATGTGCGTGCGAAGGTCTTCGGCAAGGAACTTGATGCCGGCGCCTTCGAAGCGATCATGCGCGACATTGTGGCGCATCGCTATTCGCGCATTGACATGGCAGCGTTCATCACGGCGAGCAGCAACCATCTCACGCCGGATGAAGTGATCGCCTTGACCCGTGCCATGGTGCAAACCGGCCGGCAATTGAACTGGGATCGGCCGCTGGTGGTGGACAAGCATTGCATCGGCGGCCTGGCTGGCAATCGCACCACGCCGATCGTGGTGGCGATTGCAGCGGAGCTTGGTTTGACCATGCCCAAGACGTCGTCGCGCGCGATCACGTCGCCGGCCGGCACGGCCGACACCATGGCCATGCTGGCGCCGGTGGAGCTGAACGAAGCGCAATTGCGTCGGGTCGTGGAATCCTGTGGTGGGTGCATCGCGTGGGGCGGTGCCATGAATCTGGCGCCGGCGGACGATTTGCTGATCCACGTCGAACGCGCGCTGGATATCGACAGTGCAGGGCAGATGGTGGCCTCCGTGCTATCGAAGAAAATTGCCGCCGGCTCCACTCACGTAGTGATCGACATGCCGGTAGGCCCTACTGCAAAAGTGCGCGACCAGGCCGAAGCGCAAGCGCTCACGGAGTTGCTGACGCACGTCGGTGCCGCATTCGGCTTGCACGTGCACGTGCTGATCAGTGACGGCACGCAACCGGTCGGCCGCGGTATCGGCCCCGCGCTGGAAGCACATGACGTGTTGGCCGTACTGCGCAACGATCCGCATGCGCCTGCCGATTTGCGTGCGCGCGCTTTGAACGTGGCCGCGGCAGTGCTGGAATTGGGTGGCGCGGCCTCTGCCGATCGTGCCCTTGCTGTGGCGACGGATTGCCTGCTTTCCGGCCGCGCATGGCAACGCTTTCAATCCATTTGCAATGCGCAAGGCGGCTTGCGCATGCCCGGTCGGGCTGCCTATCAGCAAAGTGTGCCGGCGCCGCATCCCGGACAAATAACGTGCATCGACAACCGGCGCCTGTCACGCGCTGCCAAGCTGGCCGGCGCACCGGCCTCGCCGCTGGCCGGACTCACGCTGGACGTACATCTGGGCGATACCGTCTGCGCGGGGCAGGCGCTGTTTACATTGCATGCGCAAAGTCCGGGAGAACTTGCGTACGCCATGGAATACGTATCGCGCCATCCCAGCATCATTGGTGTGGAGGCTTTCTCATGACTTTGATTTACGCCATGCCAGGCAACGAGTTGTTTGCCGAACTTCTGATGCAGCACACCGGCTACGGCCGCGCCGGGCTGTCTGTTCATAGCTTCCCGGACGGGGAGACGCGTGTGACGGTGGACACACCGCTCAAAGGCGAGCAGGCCGTACTGGTCTGCTCGCTGGACCGGCCCGATCCCAAGCTATGGCCATTGGCCGTGGCGGCTTCAACGCTGCGCGAATTGGGCGCGCGGCGCGTCATCCTGGTGGCAGCTTATTTGGCTTACATGCGGCAAGATGCGCGTTTTCATCCTGGCGAAGCGATTTCGGCCAAGCTGCTGGGGGAATGGTTGGATAATCACTTTGATGCACTGGTCACCGTTGATCCCCATCTGCATCGTTACCACAGCCTCAACCAGATCTACTCGCGCGACGCGCGCCTCGTGCACGCGGCCGGGGCGCTGGCGGCATGGATTGCTTCGCACGTGGAGCGCCCGCTGCTTGTCGGTCCCGATGACGAAAGCCGGCAGTGGGTAGAGGCGATAGCCAACCTGCTGTGCGCACCAAGCGTGATAGCGCGCAAGGAACGGCATGGCGATCGCGAGGTGACCATCCACTTACCGGAACTCGGCCGATGGCTGGATCACACTCCGGTGCTGCTGGACGACATCATTGCCAGCGGCCAGACCATGCTGCAGACCTTGCGTAGCGTATGTGCCTATACGACGCCGAAGCCGGTATGTGCCGCCGTACATGGCGTATTCGCGGAAGGGGCATTAGACGCGTTGCGCGGCGAAGGCGTGGGTGACATTGCCACGACCAACAGCATCGCTACGGAAACCGCGCACATCGACATCAGCATGCAGGTGGCGGAGGCGTTGACGGCGGTATGCAACATCATCACGGAACGTAGGTGGGGCTGATGTGGTTTGGATTGATGCAGAGTGGGGCGAGGTACAGCCGAACCCCAACAAGCCATGCATGGGCGAGGCACGCTGGGGTTCGCATTCGCTCACCCCAGCCTATGCAACCCCCAGCCTATGCAAATTCTCTAAGCCTACGATCGATGCAAGCGCGGCGAAGGCAGGCCATGCGCCGACAGAAAAAGGTGGCCGGCGTGCAGGCATGGCTTAGCCTCCATGCAGCAGCACGGAATGATTTGCTGGCGCGATGATCTCCCGCCAGCGCTCGGCAATGTTGAGCTTGGCCATGAATCGATCCAGTTTCGTCGTGTAGTGCCCTTGCAGAAGATCGCTGCGGCGAATGGCAAGCGTGGCGACGGGTGCCTTGCCGTCCAGGTCGCACATGTCGCTGAAGGTGGTTTCATAGCCGTGGCCGCCATACGTGCAGAAATACGCGGTGGGCGGCAGTCGGTGCGCAGCGTCGCATAGAAAACGCCGCATCGGGCATGCAGCACGGCCCGCCCATACGGGCATGCAGCACGGCCCGCCCATACGGGCGTGCCGAGCAAGATGAGGTCGTAGTTGTGCGGATCGACGTACAGCGGGTCAATCGGGGAAGCACGCCGCGCGATGCATCCCACAGCGAACGCATGTAGCCCGTTAAACCGGCTCTCGATTGTCGCTCCTGCAGGGTGACCACGTCGGCACCCAGTTCCTTGACGAGCTCTCCGGCCAACTTACGGGTGGCATTGGAGCGGCTGTAATAGATGATCAGTTTGCGGCTCATGTTCGTCGCGCCTCGCCGTTGATCGTGCGGGGATGGTCGCGCGCCACGCAGCGGTGCCGCTTGATCATCGTCAAGTCCGCGGGCTACACGTAACCTTGAATGAAATCCCGGCATGTTTACGCTTGCGAATACCGGGATGCCACCCAACCCACGATGCAAACCGATTTGACCTGGATCAAGTCGGCATCGAGGCAATCCAACACAATGCCCGGTGATGGTCGCAAAGGGTCACGCCGTGGCGCTGGCTGATGATGTGTTTGATTTCTATGTGGTCCTGTTTCAATTTGCGTCGATCGATCGAACGCAATGGCTGGTCTGCGCCAGGCCGGCCTCGCACTGTCTGGCCGTGCACGAAGATCGGGTCAATGCCATTGCCCACGCTCGCCAAATGGCGGAATGCCGCGTCAGCGCGGGCAAGGCGGCTCAGGTGCGCGTGCAGAAAGAAGATGGCAGGTCCTGGAAAACGGTGTGATGCTCGTCGGGCGGCGTACCAAAGCATCCTTAGCATCGCTTCAAACGATCCGCTTCCGTGAGATAGAGGACGTGCCGGTTGCTGACCACCGCCAGGCACTCGGATACATAACCTTGTGCGATTTGCGAAGCGGCTTTTTCGGTGCCGCACAGGCGTGCTTGAGCAAGAAAGCTGGTTTCCGATTTGCTCGCTTCTTCCATCAGCGCGCGCGCCCGATCGGCCAGCTCCACTTCAGAGCCAGGCACTTCATAAACAGGAAGGCCCATGTCGAGATACCGGTTTTGGTGCATTGATCTGGATCAATCCGTACGCCGGTTTTCGTACTCTCACGGATGTCATTACCGCGAAACGTGGGAGTGACGGCACAGGACTACGAAATCGCTTCCGTGACGCCTTGGTAAATTTCCTCCTCCTGCGCAAAATGCAAACGCAAAATCGCATCCAGCCCATACAACACACGTTGCAGGTCCTGCACGGTTTCCGGCGGCAGGCGGCCTTGCGGAAGGTCTTGCGTCATATGCTGAAACAGGCGGCCAAGGCGAAGAATCTCACGGTGGGTGCGGCTCAACGGCGCCAACGGATCATCGCCACCCAGCATGCGTTCAAGCCGGGGATACAAAGACGTTTCATCGGCATGTTCGTGCGGAAGCAGTTTGGTTCTCAGCAAACCATCCAGCTCGGCCAGTTCGGCGTGGAGCGCATCTTCGGCAAGAAGTGGGAGGTGATCGGCACAGGTGCGAATGCGGTCAAGCACAGGCCCGAGTTCATGATGTTCCGCGGCAAGGCGCGAGTTTTCCGAGGCATCCAGCTTCCCCGCCACATGGATGACGCCGGTGTGCAGCGCGCGCAGCGCATTAAGAATCACCGCCACGTCAATGCCTTCCTGCAACACGGCGCCGGGTACTGGCGGCAGATAACCCACCGCGGCAACGATCATCGCAAGCAACGACAGGCTCATGCCGGCGATGATGCTTTCCAAGGCGATTTTCCGCGTGCGGCGGGCGATCAGGAATGCTTCGGCGAGATGGTCCAGCCGGTCGACCAGCAATACGACGCCAGCCGCTTCCGATGATGCCGCGGCACCGCGCGCGCCCATGGCGACGCCCACGTCGGCGGCAGCCAGCGCCGGTGCATCGTTGATGCCATCGCCGACCATGATCGTGGTGCCGATTGACTTCGCCGCCTTGATCGCCGCGAGCTTGCCGTCTGGCGTCTGATGGGCCATCACCTCATCGACGCCCAGCGCTTCGCCAATGATTTCAGCGATATCCCGTTGATCTCCGGTCAGCATCACGATGCGTGCTATGCCTGCACGCCGCAGCAGCCGGATGGCACGCGGCGTATCAAGGCGGATCTCGTCGCCAAGCAGCAAGGCGCCGGTCATGCGGCCGTCAATGGCCACGAATACACCGGTTGCCGCTTCACGACGCATGCGCTTTCGCAATGCTTCCACCCATGCGGCCGGCGCAGCCATGCGTGTGACGAACGCATGGCTGCCGACGATCACGCGGTGTCCTTCAATGGTGCCGGATAGGCCCGCGCCGTGTTCTTCCTGCACGTCGGAAGGTTTTGCCAAGACAAGCCCGCGCCGTCTTGCGAACGAGACGATGGCTTCGGCCAGCACATGTTGCGATACCTGTTCGAGCGAGGCCGACATGCGCAGCAATTCGTTCGGATCGAGCGAATCGGCCACCTCGATGGCGGTAAGGCGGGCGTGCCCGGCAGTCAATGTTCCTGTCTTGTCGAAGAACAGAACACGGCCTTGTGCAAGTTGCTCCAGCGCGCCGCCGCCTTTGACGAGCACACCGCGCGCGGCGCAGCGCGACATGCCCGAGACCATCGCGACGGGCACGGCGAGGATAAGTGGGCAGGGGGTGGCTACCACCAGCACCGCCAGGGCGCGGATAGGATCGCCCGACAGCATCCACGCCATGCCCGCAAGCACCAGCGTGAGCGGCAGAAATAGCAAGGCGTAGCGATCCGCCAGCCGCGCGGAGGGCGCTTTTGCCTTCTGCGCCGTTTCAACCAGGCGAACGATGCCGGCGAAGGTACTATCGGCGGCGGACGTCGTGGCCAGCAGATCGAACGGCGCCGCCGCGTTGATGACACCACTGCGCACCGCATCACCTTCGGAACGCCTCGCCGGTAGCGATTCGCCGGTCAGTGCGGATTCGTCCAGCACCGCCGTGCCGGACGCGACGCGTCCATCAACAGGAACCACTTCGCCGCCGCGGATAAGCAATCGGTCGCCGGGCTGCACTTGCGCGACGGGCACCTGTACGAGCACATCGCCCTGGTATCTGTTTGCCGCGCGCGGCGCGCGTTCCAGCAGCGCCGACATGGTCCGCCTGGCCTTGCCCTCGGCGTAATCCTCCAGGACCCTGCCGCTGGCAAACATCAAACCGATGACGGCGGCGGCAAGCGGCTCGCCAAGCACGATCGCGCCGGCCATGGCGAGCAGGGCGATAACGTCGATGCCTGCATCGCGATGGATCAACTGGACGATGATCGAGACGAGGATCGAAGCAGCAACGGGAAGGGCGCCGATGACCCATAGCATATTGGAAAGGGAGGTATCGCCGATGAAGTGCCCGATAGCGCCTGCCAGCAATGCCAAAGCACTGAAGATGGCCAGCGCACGGTAGATTAGAGTTCGCATTGCCGTCTGCTTCCTCATTCGTAGGATGGGATGAAATCCCAGCATTCATGCGATCAAGCTGGCAGATGGCTGCGCAGACCGGCGGTGGAGAGCGTCATCAGATCGTTGTCCACTTCACCTACCACGCGTTTTAGGGTTTGTTCGCCCAGGCGATCATGCAGTGCACCGAGGAAATGCGGTGGCGCGATCAGCATGAGTTTGTCATAACGCCCCTCCTGACGCCCGCGTTCCATCACGTCGCCCAGGACTTCGGCGAATTGTTTGGCGTGCTTGTCCGTTTCCGATGTATCGAGCCCCAGGAAGCTGACGGTGGTGGTGATGGGCATGAGCGGGTCTTCCTCGCAATGCAATGGATGACTGCCAAACCCCCTCCACGCCTTGCATGACTCCTGCCCATGCGAGACGCGGAAAGGGGGTGCCTCAGGGCTCTTGCGGAGCTGCGGGGGGCGCGAGTCGCTCAAGCCTGATAATGGCCCCAACGTGATCATGCGAAACGGGAGAAAGCGCTGTATTGATCGAAATCAAATGTGGCGGAAATTCAAACGGCTTACGCATGCAGCCAGTGATTGAGGCCGGTATAGAAACCTTGCGAGGCCAAGATCACCAGCACGATGCCGGCGATGGCTGTCGCCAGGCCTGCCCAAACCGTGACGCCATCCCTCTCCATCATGCCGAGGGAGAATAGCGAAATGGCCGTGCCGGGAACGACGTGGCCCAGGGGAATGGGTAACGTGATGATGAGCGCAAGGATCAGGCAGACAACGCCAACAGGGATGCGCATCCAGTCCCCTGCCAACCATCGCTTGCGCGGGCGAACGATCTTTTCCAGCCTTCGTAACGTCGGAAGCACGTTGCGCACCACTTTGGCAAAAGCGCGAGCATCCATGGAGCGGCGGGCGAGCCTTTGCGGAATCCAGGCGTGATCACGGCCCACGGCAAGTTGAGCGGAAATCAAAACCATGCATGCGCCAAAGGGAACCGAGAGACCGGGTGCAGGAATGGGAATGGCCATTGGTAGTGCCAGCAACAGCAGCAGAGCCCAGGTAGAACGGTCATCGAGCAGTTTCAGAACCTCCCCGATGAGTATGCGCTCGCGACCAAGGGCATCGGTGCGGTTTTCCAGGATCGTCGAGAGCGGCACAAGGTGAGGGGGTAGCGGTGCCGCGTGGCGTGGCGTATTGCTCATGAAATCACCTGCTGCCTGCTTTTCCGGCGAATGGGCGGCATCCGTCATAGCATTCTCTTGAGCGTGTTGTCCCGCCGTATGAAGTGATGCCAAAGGGCTGCAACGACGTGCAATCCGATCACCACGTAAAAAATATTGGCAATCAGTTCATGCATTTCCCCAGCAAGCTCCTTGGCCTGTTCGTCCGCATGAACCAATGCGGGCAGATGCAAGCCAATCCATGGCAGAAAGATGGGTTCGCCGCCGTAGCTCAACTGCAACCAGCCGAGGATGGGCTCCACGATCAGGAACGCGTACAGCGCCAGGTGCACCACGCGGGAGGTTATAGCCGTGAACACGTCGGGCGCCGGAATAATCGGAGGCGTCCGTGCCTCGAGCCGGATGAGCAATCGCAGTACGGCGAGCAGCAACACGGCGAGACCGGCCGTGATATGCCATTGCAGCGCCTGCATGCTCGAGGCGGCGGCACCATTCTCTTCACCATTTTCGCCCGCGTCGGCCAAGAGATAGGCAGCCAGGATAGCCGCGACGGTCAGCCAGTGAACGATTCGCAAGCTCAAAACGTAGCGTGTGCTTGGCATGGACATGTGTCTGATTTCCGAAGTGGTCATGGATGCGGGAAAGGTGTCTGTGTCGTGCTGGAAGGAATACCCGGATCCGTAGAATCAGTGAGACAGAAGAATGGGAACCTTCGCCTCGGCGAGCAGCCCTCGCGTAACACCACCCAGCACCCATTCAACAAAACGGGAGTGGCCGTATCCGCCGGCAATCACGAGATCAGCACCGATATTGTCGGAATGGGAAAGGATCAGGCTGGCAATATCGACTCCACGCGAATCAATCGCAACGCACCTGGCATTGATGCCGTGGTGCCAAAGATGATCCGTCACCACTCTTCGGCGGTGGCGGGCGTCCTGATCCGCGTCATCATCGTATACAACGATTTCCACGGATTCCGCCTTCTGCAACAGCGGCATCGCATCGTGGATGGCTCTGGAAGCTTCACGGGTGGGACGCCAGGCGATCAGGATTTTCTTGATCGGCACGGACAGTTCGCTTGCCGGCGATACGATCAACATCGGCCGGCCGGTCTGGAACAGCAGTCCGCCAATGTTCTGCAATTGCCACTTGCCTGCATCCTTCTGCTGATGTTTGCCGATGACGATGGTGTCTGTGCAGTAGCATTCGCGGGCGGCCATCGCCCACGCATGCGCATATAAGGCTTCCACGATGCGTACGCGATGCGTATCGACGTGGGCCGCATCGAGCTCGCTTTGAGTGCGTTCGGCTGCCGTGGATGCGCGGCGGCGAAGCTGTTCGTGCAGCGCTTGCGTTTGCGGATGGGGAAGAATGGCAGAGGTACTGAAGGCGGGCGCCGGAAGCTCAACCATTTGGAGGGGGCGGAGCTTGCCGTCAAAATGACGGGCCAGCTTGACGCCTGCGTTCACGGCGGAGCTGTCGCCATCGCCGCCAGTCATGATTACCGCGATGTCTTTGAGCATGGTCTCGCGCCCGGCAACTATCTGCAATCCCATCATTCGACATTGCTCGCGGCGTCTTGTTGATCCACATCAAGAGGGACCGAAATCAACGTCGCGCCCAGCTCTTTTGCCGTCTGATAGGCGATGCCCGAATAGCGAGGTCGAATAGGCGGGTGATGGCTTGTTCTATCGACAGCGTTCAGCGCGCTGCGCGGGCGATCGGTGGTGGGAAGAATTGGCCGGCCATGTCATGGTCAATAACGCAGGTGCCGTTCCCGCAGCGTGGCGAAACCCTCATCTTGCGCCATCTCGATAGCCTCAAGCCGGTCGAGTGCCGCCCCACCGCGAATCGCCTGCAACACGGCCGCCGAACCTATCGAACCATGCGTTCCAGCCAGATCGAACGTACTTGGATAAAGCGCATGCAGCGTCGACAGCAGTGCCAGCCCCAGGCGCGCGACAGGGCGCGATGCATCGGCCTTGATGCTCACGCCGTGACAAAGTTGGCCGTGCCAGGTGGATTCGGTAGGAACGAAATCGATGGCCTCGAAATGCGCGCCTGTATCCAGCGCATTCAAGGCACGGGCGAGTTTCTCGCCATCTATCCATGGCGCACCGATCCACTCGAACGGATGCGGCGTGCCGCGCCCCACGCTGACATTCGCGCCTTCGAGCAAGGCTACATCCGGATAAAGGTCGAGTTGCGCCGGCGTGCGCAAATTCGGTGACAGTGGCACCCAGCCCAGGCCGGTGTCGAGGATATGCATGGAACGCAGATAACCGTTCATGGGAATGACGCGCAAATCCGCATCGATATGTTTTTCCTGATTGAAAAGATCGGCAAGCTCGCCGACCGTCATGCCCGGTTGCAGCGGCAACGGGAAATAACCGGTAAAGGACTCATGGCCGCTATCGAGCACGGGACCGCCGAAGCGGTCCGCACCAAGCGGATCGGGCCGGTCCAGCACGAACAGCGGCATGCGATGCGCCGCCGCGGCTTCCAGCGCGTAACCGAGTGTCGTTTCGTACGTGAAGAAACGGACGCCTGCGTCCTGGATGTCGAACACCAGCGCATCCAGGCCATCAAGCGAGCCGGCCGGAAAGCGTTGGTTGATGCCGTACAAACTATGCACGATGAGGCCGGTTGCGGCATCGCGCGCTTCGCCAACCGGCGCGTCGACATCGCCGTTCAAGCCATGCTCCGGTGAAAACAACGCCACGAGCGTGATGCCCGTTGCGCGAGCGAGCACGTCGATAGTCCGCCTGCCTTCGGCATCGAAACCGCTGCGGTTCGTAATCAGGCCGATACGCAAGCCGGCGAGCGGAGCAAGCCTTTGTGCCTCCAGCACGTCAATGCCGACTTGCACCGGCCCCGTCGAGATCGGCAAGCGCGATGCTTCGTGCAGCGTCGGCAACGTCCACGGTAGCAACCGGCCAATTTCGGCCGTGGCCTTGGGCGCAGTACGGCTTGCGAGCAGCGCCAGCACCTGTGCGCGCAGCGGGCGCGCGTCGCCTTCGTCATGGGGATGCACGCGGTTGGTCAGGATGACAACGAACTGCCGCGTCGCCAGATCGATCCACAAGCCCGTGCCGGTGTAACCGGTGTGGCCGATGGCGCCGATGGGTGGAACGCGGTCCTGATTGGCGACGAAGGGTGGGGCCAGTTCCCAACCGATGCCGCGCCACGATGTACCCGAAAGTGGCGATGCAGCGGACGCCAGCGCGGTAATGCTTGCCGGTTGCAAGATGCGTTGGCCGCCAAGGCGCCCGTTGTTGAGCACCATCTGCGCAAAGCGCGCCAGATCGGCGCCGGTGGAGAACAGGCCTGCGTTGCCGGAAACGCCACCCATCCAATTTGCCGTGGGATCGTGGACCCGCCCGCGACGCATGCCCGTAGCGTCCGCGGTGGTGGGGGCGCTGAGTCTGGACAACCTAGCGTTGGGCAGGAACATCGTGTCCTGCATGCCGAGCGGCTTGAAGATATGCGTGCGGCAATAGACGTCCAGCGGTTGATGCGTGATGCGCTGTATCAACTCGCCGAGCACGATGAAGTTGAGATCGCTGTAGATGACCTTTTCGCCGGGTGCGCTGAGCAGTGGTTCCGCAGCGATGGCGCGCAGTACGCTCTGCCGGCCGCGCTCATGCGGAAGGCTGCGCAAGTCCGGTCGCAAACCCGATGTATGCGCAAGTAGCTGGCGCACTGTTACCGTCCGTTTGCCGTTCGCCGCAAAGTCCGGCCAGTAGTAAGCGACCGGGGCGTCCAGATGGATGCGGCCCGATTCGACCAGTAGCATGACCGCCGTGGTCGTCGCCACTGCTTTGGTGAGCGAGGCGAGATCGAACTCCGTATCCAATGTCATCGGCTCATGCTTCGGCACGATGGCGCGTTGCCCGAATGCCTGCCGGTAGAAAACATGCTTGGCATCGCCGATCAGGATAACGGCGCCGGGAATGCGCCCGGCGGCGATTTGTCCCTGGACGATTTGCTCAAGCTGCTGTTCGTCGGCGGGGCGCAGGTCGGCAGCCACCGCAAGCGGCGGCGCCGCGACGACCAGTGCGGCCAATCCCATCGATAGCCGCCAGCGCCTGACCACGCCAGTCAGCGGCGGGGCAGGTCGTTGGCGTCGTACTGATTGCGCGGATTCCATAACATCCACCCATCGGCTCCAGCTGCTTCAGCGGCATCGGTTTGCGCACGGATCGCCTTGGCATCGAACTGACGATGATCGAACGCATAATCGCGAAACGCTTGCAGCCACGGACGAAACCGTACACCCGCAAGCCCGGTCCGGCGTATTGCCTGGGTCAGCGAGCGCTCGACGATCTGCCCCGGTTCGGCGACCGGATCGGCCAGACTCGGCAGACCCCAAGTAAAGCCAGACGGATACAGCATCGGCGATATGTAGTCGAGCGCGGCATCGAGTTGCTCGAGCTGCTGGCCGATCGCGGTGTCGTTGGTGTTCCAGCAAACGTAGCCAAAAATATCTGCCGCGATGAAGACGTTGTAAGGCGCAAGCCTTGCGCGAGCGGCTTGCAGAAATCCTGTGATGGCTTCGGTGCGATTGTCACGGGTGTTCGGCAAGGCAAAGCGTAGACCGCCCTGATCGGGGAAGCGCACATAGTCGAACTGGATTTCGTCAAAACCCATGCGGGCGGCTTCTTCGGCCACGTCCAGGTTGTGCTGCCAGACGTCGCGCGAAAAGGGGTCCATCCATTGCAAACCCTCGCGGTCGCGCCATGGCTTGCCTTGCGCATCGTGCACGTTCCATTCGGGATGCGCTTGGGCTAATGGTTCATCCTTGTAGACGACGATTCGCGCGATCAGGTACAGATGGCGGGCATGCAGCTCGGCAAGCAGGCCGGGGAAGTCCGACACGAATGGCACACGTTCGGTCACCTTGGCGGCGGCACCGATCATCTCGCGGGCATGACTGCGATAGGGCGTCAGGCCGCGATCGCCTTTTATGTCGATGACCAGCGCATTGATGGCGGTGTGCTCAGTGAGGTCGACGGCCGCACGACGTAGTGTTGTGCTGGTGATGCCATACACCGACAGGTAAACGGCCTTGGGCTGGAAGGGCGCCAGTGTCAACGTCATCGTGCGTTCGTTGGAGATCTGCATGTTGCTGCGCAAATAACCTGGCGCGCGAACCGCGATGCTTGTCACCGCTTGTTGGATATCGAAACGCCCTTGTTCGTCGGTGCGGGTGACGCCGGCGGAAGTCGTGACGATGGCACCGGCAATCGGCATCTGGGTAACCTGATCGATGACCACACCGGTGACAGCCAAGGTGGCCGGGCTTGCCAGCACGGTGGCGATGACCAGCATTGCGCATAGTTTCAGTCGCAGCGGCAAGCTCATGGCACGTGCTCCGTCTTTTTTTCGCCGAGCAGATGCGCAAGAGCGTCCGGCCCGTAGGCATCAATCATTAGAAAGCGCGGCAGCGCCAGCAGCGGTGCGTGCTGGTCGGCCTTGCACGGTTTGAGCGTAAAAGCGGCCACATAGCCTTCCTGTGTGGCAAGCGCGATCAATGCATCGTCATGAATGCCAAATGGCCACGCCAGCATGTCCACATGCGCGCCGGTTTCTGATTCGATGCGCTGGCGCGAGGCATCCAGCTGCCAACGCACGAACTGCTCGAAATCCGCGGCGCTCCGCCGATTGCGTTCGATGTTGAAATTGGGATGCCAGTAAGTGTGCGACTGGATGTCGAACCACCCGGTCCGTCTGAGTGTACGCAGCTGATCCCAGGTGAGTGCGTAGGATGCGTTGGAAATGGCCGATGGATAGATGAACAGCGTGACGGGAAAATGCTCGCTCAATACGACTGGGAGCAGCTTTTCGAACACCGAGCGATGACCATCGTCCACAGTGATGACGACTGATTTTCCGGGCAATGAGGTGGCTGGATTGCGCAGCCAGTCGACGGCGTCCCGCAGCGGCACTATGTGATAGCCATGCGTCTGTAAAAAATGTAGCTGCGATTTGAAGGTGGTGATGCGCACGGTCATTGCATCCGCCGCCGTATCGGCAAAACGGTGGTACACGAGAATGGTCACGCCGGGCTCGGGAGCCTGCGCGTTTCCAGGCAATGCCAGGCCATACAGAGAGGCCAAAGCCAGCCAACATATCAGCCATCTGATTGCTTTGTGCATGCGGACCTCGACGCGGAATGTTCCGGGTGCGCTTTATCTTGCGTGCGTAGCCGCGTTGTCCGCATGACCCACGTCAATTGGCTTGCGTGGGCCGGGACGAAATCCAAGCGCGCGCGGCGCGATAGATGCAGGGATTTCGCCCGGCCTTCGAAAGCCGTGCCGATGGTTATGCAACCGGCGGTTCAGAACGCAAGCCACACGTAGAAATAGAGCGTGTTGTTATCCGACGCACGCCTTCCTGCACCATCCACGTTGTAAACCAGCCCGTTGAAGCGGGTGTACCAGGTGTATTGCAAGCCAAGGCGCACATTGGCGTATGGCTGCGCCCAGGAAGTGGCTTGGCCGAATGGATTCCAGTTCAGCTCCACGGTGCCGCCGTTGGTGTTGGGACTGCCGTTGTTGCCGTACAGGATCACGTCCTTGCTACCGTCGTTGGCAAATGCGCCCAACGTGACGCCCCATGTGTTTTTGTACCAATAACTTGCATTGGCATTGAGGGCATGCAGGTTGTCGTGCAGGTTGGATGAGCCGCCGGATGGATAGGTTGCATCCAGCCTTTGCTGTTCGGTGAGGTAGATCGTGTTGACCGTAACGATGTGATCGCTGCCGTTCAAAAGCTGATAACTCGCATCCACGCCGTAGTCGTGGAACTTGTCGGTGGGGCCGGCCATGGCCACGGGTTTGCCTTGTGCGCTGACACCTACCTGTCCACGTGCCGTTTCCAGTATGAAGCCGCCGAGTTCGACATTGCCGTTAGGCAGATTCCACGTATAGGCCACACGTGCGTAGGGCGAAATACCCGCCAGGCGCCCGCTGAAGTCGGCATTGACGTCGCGCAGAAAAGCCGGCGACAGCGAGCGATAAACGCCGGCCTCCAGGTAGAACGCATTGTTGTATTGGGTATACGCGTTAAGGCCCACCACTTGTCCGGCAAGGCCGCCCATCAAGACGGGCGCGGCTGGGGCGCCAGGGGCCAGGTCCGGTGCCATATAGGGGAACTGCCAGGCCGGTGCCGTATTGAATACATCCGTGACGCTGGGATTGTTGTTGAGCGACAAGCCCCAGATCGCAGGGTGCCCGGCAAGGTTGAATGATCTTGCGTAGCGCAGATCGCTGTTATCCCAGCCGAGTAGGCCGCCATTCTGCGAATACGTGCCTTGCGCCAGGATACCGAGATTGTCGGCAAGACGGCCGGCCACGAAGATGGAAGCCTGTTGCAACTCGACGTTGTCGTTGGTGCTGAAATTGCTTGCCGGTGGCGAGGTTTGGGCTTTCGCCGTATGCGTATACGTTTCGACTACCATCAGCGACAGTGGCACTTTGGTATCGCTGCCCACCGAGAGCGTGTAACCCATCAACTTGAACTGGCGCCCAAAGGGTGTGAGCTGCGGTCCGAACCCGCCAACGTGGCAGGCCGTGCACGGCTGGTGCGTCTGTCGCGCAAACGCCGGTACCGCGTGGCTGGTGACAGGGGATAGCAGCACCAGCATGCCCAGTACGAGGGCCAGCATGCCTGGTACGACGCGTTTGCTGGATGTGCGCATGCACGTGCTTTCGCCGACCATGTTCTTCCCCTTCTTGTTGGCCATTTGCCCTGGCGCGATGCTTCGGGCGCGCTCGAAAAAGTAGCTGGAGGAAGTTTGTGCACGCCAAACCTGACCGGTTTGATCTGGATCAATCGAACGGGCCATCCGATGGCTACAGTGATGATCATCGCCCTCGCGGAGAGCATCCCATGTCACAAGCCAAAGCAACGATCGAATCGCGCCGGCGGTTTCTGCAACGGGTTACGGTCACCATCGGGGGTGCTTGCGTGGGCGGCATGTCCATGTTCGTTCGCGGTGGAGAACTGCCTCATCTCACCGATGCAGATCCCACGGCCAAGGCGATGAACTACGTGGAAGATGCCGGTAGCGCGAAGAATGCCCTGTATCGGGCCGGCAGCACGTGTGCCAACTGCCAGTTCTATAACGGACCAGATACAGGCTATGGCACTTGCCAGCTGTTTCCAGGTAAGGCCGTCAATGCGAAGGGCTGGTGTTCGTCATACACGCCAAAGAAGGCCTGAGTTTCCCTGGTTCTGGCAAACCTGGAACGCGACATGTTTTCACCTGTCAAGCAAGTTCAGCCGGCAAAAGCCATGGCAGCCGGCAAAAGCGCCATCCGCTACGTCTGTTACGGCGCAGCGAAGGAAGTCACGGGTTCGTGTCACTTGCTTGAATGTGGCGGCCGGCGCGTATTGATCGATTGCGGCCTGTTCCAGGGTGGCCGCGAGCAGGACAGGGAAAATGCCAAGCCTTTCGGTTTCGAGCCCGCCAGCATCGACGTGCTGCTGCTTACGCACGCGCATCTGGATCATTGCGGGCGTATCCCAAAGCTCGTCAAGGAAGGGTTCCGCGGTCGCATTCTGGCTACGGCAGCAACGCGCGATCTTGCCCGCATCGTGATGCTGGACGCAGCAAGCCTCCAGGAAGAGGACGCGCGCCGGGCACAGCGGAGAAGCCGCAGGCGCGGCGACCTCAACGGGGAGCCCTTGTATACCTTGGATGATGCGCTGCATGCGATGGATTTTTTTTCCGAGCCTGTGGCGTATGACAGCGAGATAACCATTCTTGACGGTGTTCGCGCCACGTTTCGGGATGCTGGGCATATTCTTGGTTCCGCTTCCATCCTGCTGAAACTGGACAGCGGCGGCTGCACATGCAAGGTGTTGTTCTCTGGCGACCTGGGTAATCCTGGTCGGCCGATCCTGCGCGATCCGGAGCGAGCGCCGGCAGCCGACTATGTCGTGATGGAAACCACCTATGGCGATCGCCCGCATCGCGCACTGCCAGATTCCGTGGATGAGCTATATCACGCGATCAAGCAAACGATCGATCGGGGCGGCAACGTCATCATTCCGACTTTTGCCCTGGAGCGTGCGCAGGAAATTCTGTACTACCTCCATCGAGGTATACAGAACGGTGTTTTGCCCGCGCATACACCCGTATTCATGGACTCGCCGATGGCGATCTCCGCCACCGACATCTTCCGCAGGCATCCTGAGTGTTTCGATGAGGCATTCCATCAGGAACTCCGGCGTGGGGATCCGTTCGCCATGTCCAACTTGCATTTCTGCCGCGATACCGCGGACTCCATGGCGATCAACCATATCCAGAGCGGCGCCATCATCTTGGCCGGTTCCGGCATGTGCACGGGCGGCCGGGTACTGCATCACTTGAAACATAATCTATGGCGTGAACGATGCAGCATCGTATTTGTGGGATACGCGGCGGAGGGAAGCCTGGCCCGACGTATCGTGGATGGCGCGGCAACCGTTCGCATTTATGGAGAGGACGTGCGAGTAAAAGCCCAGGTCTGGACCATCAACGGTTTTTCGGCACATGCCGACCAGCCCGCTTTGCTGGATTGGCTTGGTCGCGAGAAACGTCAACAGGTACTGTTGGTGCATGGTGAGTACGAGCGGGGCATGTGCGCCATGGAAGCTTGCCTTAAGCAAGCTGGCGTGAGTTGTCGGATTCCAGGCAGGGGCGAACCGATTGCGCTAGCGACGGCTACGGCACGTGAACCGTGCTGATCTTGTAACAACCATATTCATGGTCGATAGGGCTCCACTATCGGGCGGATGGCCTTGTTTGCGCTTGTGCGAACCTGTGAGCGGCCAGCAAGCATGGATCTAAAGAAACACGGATGTGGGTTTTCCGTCGAATTGGCGTCAAGGAAATGTATGCGTGGCCATGGCTGCCATAAAGGACGTTACCTGTAGGTTCGAGCGGGTGCATACTCCAGTTGCTGTTCTCATTAACCACGCTCTGGGGAGAAGATCATGAAAAACACGCTTGCCAAAATCCTGCTGCCGACGCTGGGTGCGCTTGCCTTGAGCGGTGCCGTGCTTGCGCAAGACAGCATGCCTAGCAGTGCTTCATCCAGCATGGGCTCGATGGGCAGCATGCACGACCACATGTCCGGCATGAAGGGCATGCATCACATGATGGGCATGCACGCCATGCCTGCCACGGTGACATCGGTCGACACCAAGACCGGCATCGTCGAAGTCGATTCCGCCGGCATGAACCTGAAGGTGCATTTTCCGCCGTCGTCCGTGGCGGATTTGAAAGCAGGGGACAAGATCACCTTGCATATGGGTTTTAGCAAACCGTGAGAGTCATCGGTGCCAGGTTTGAAATCCCAGCTTTGCTGGGATTTCATTTCTCTAAGAGATTCGCTCATGTGCCGGCGTGGGCTGGGATGAAATCCAAGCTTGTTCGTCATTCCTGATGCCGGGATTTGATCCCAGCCTACGTGCTACAGCAGCTTGATGCCAAAGGGACGCACCGCCATTGCAAACAACGCGAACGACACGATGGTGATCAAGGCGCTGAACCCAAGCGCCGGCCAGAAGCCAAAACGGATGAACAAGCGCGGAAAGGCAAGGAACATGGGCGGTGTGGGCACCACGTACCAAAATGTATACCAGGCATGGTTGGTGATTTTATCGACGGGCTGTTTGTCGATATAGAGCCACGTCAGCGCCAGCAGCGTTACCAGGGGAAGCGATGCAATCAGCGCGCCAAGACGATCGCTGCGCTTGGCGACTTCCGATACGACAACGACCACGGCGGCGGTGATCAGGTATTTGGTGATGAGCCAAGGCATGGACGTCCCTTCGGCGATGATGGCGCTGCAGGCGATTAGAGCATAAGGTCGTGTGGGACAAGCAGGCTGGGATGAAATCCCAGCACCCTTAAGGCAACACTGAAATAAGTATCGCCTTAGGCATGTCACCAAGCCTAGGCGTGGCTCAACAAGACTGGGGGTGAATCCTGCCGAGCCGTTGATGTGGGAACATGCTACACGCAGGCACTCGACGGCCAAGCCCGCATTCTGCGAGCATGGCGCGACTGGGGGCACTGATGATCAAGATATTGCGTTTCTGCTGCGTAGGCATCGGCATTTTATTCGCAAGCCATGCGTGGGCCGAAGGCTGTCACTTGGGACGGTACGGTACCTTGCCGGTGGAAGTGATCGGCCAGCGCGCCACCACCATGGTGAAGATCAATGGAAGCGACACACGCTTTCTGCTCGATACCGGCGCTTTCTTCAACATCATGTCGAAGGCCAATGCGTCGGCGTTGGGGCTGAGGTCGCGGTCGCTGCCGTTTGATTTTCGCATTTACGGCATTGGCGGTGGTGCGAATGCCGACTTTACCGAGGTCAAGGAATTCGGAGTGCTCGATACGACGCTGCACAACATCGATTTCATTGTCGGCGGCACGGATATGGGCAACGGATTGCTGGGCGCCAACCTGCTCGACATGGCCGATCTGGAACTCGACCTGGCCCACGGCAAGTTGACCTTGTTCGAAGTGGATCATTGCAAGAAGGCGTCGCTGGCCTATTGGTCCAAGGATGGCAATTACAACGTCGCCGATCTCGAATCGTCCAGCAGCCAGCTTGACCGGCGTACGTTTGTCAGCGTGACGATAAACGGCAAGCATGTGCGCGCGTTGCTCGATTCCGGCGCGCCGGCCACCTTGCTGACGCGACGCGCCGCGGAACGGGTCGGGCTTGATCTCAATGCGCCCGGCGTCAAGGCCGGGCATCGCACCTTCGGCATTGGTGCCAAGTCGGTCAAGACGTGGATGGTGCCCGTCGACGCGTTCTCGGTGGGCACGGAAACCATCCACAACAGCCAGGTACTGGTGATCGACGACGACATGGGCGGCCGTGACACCGACATGCTGCTTGGCCTGGATTTCATCCTCGCCCATCACATGTTCATCGCCAACAGCGAAAAGAAAGCGTTTTTCACTTACAACGGCGGCCGTGTGTTCGCCCTCGCCGCCGCGCCTGGCGACGGCGACAACGCAAGCCCCGCCGCGGACAGTACGCTCAAAACCGCCAGCGACTACGCGCTGCGCGGCGATGCCGACTTGTCGCGCGGCGAGCCAAAAGCCGCCATCGCCGACCTGGACGAAGCGATCCGCATGGCGCCCGATCAAGCGGCTTATTACTTGGCCCGCGCCAGAGCCCACATAGCGAACAAGCAGCCGGACGATGCATTCGCCGATCTGGACAAGTCACTCAGCCTGGATCCGAAAAACGCCGATGCCTTGTTGCTGCGTGCCGAGGGTCGCCTGCGGCACAAAAACCGCGAAGGAGCAGCCGCGGACGTCAAGGCGGCCAGCGCCTTGGCACCCGCCGGATCAGCGCAGGCGCGCTTGATTGCCAGCCTGTATATCCAGCTCGATCAACCCGACGCGGCACTGCCCTTGCTCGATGATTGGATTAACCTGCACCGCAGCGATGCCTTGCTTGGCTCGGCGCTCAACGAGCGCTGCTGGGCGCGTGGATTGAGCAACCAGATGCTCGACGATGCCTTGAAGGATTGCCATAAGGCGATCAAGCGGGACGGCGAAAACGCCGCGTACCTCGACAGTCTTGGCCTGGTGGAATTGCGGCTGGGACATTATCCCGAATCGATCAAAGCCTACGAGCAGGCCGTCGCCCAAAACCCGCGTTCCGCCTGGTCGCGCTATGGCCTTGGCCTGGCCAAAATCCACAGCGGCCAGGTCGATGCGGGCAAGGCGGACCTGGTCGCCGCACGCGCGCTCAGCCCGGAGATCGAGGCACGTGCAACGAAATATGGCTTGACCACGGCAGGGCAGTAGGACAGCGCGTTGTCCGTGCACCGTCCGGACAACGTGGACAACTGTCCGCGGACAGCGCGGAGAAAACGGTCCCATTTCCGCAAATGGCGCTACCACGCGGCTTTCCGGGCATCGGTGAGTTTGGCATCGGCTATGCATTGCTTAGCGCCAAAGCCTCAATCACAGATCGGATGGAGAACCGCCATGAAATTCGAAACCTTGATGCTCAACAGCTTCTTCGCCGCTTGCGTAGCGATTTGTGTATCCACGCTGGCCGCGATGCTGGTGTAAGCCAAAGCCACGGCGGGATGGTTACTGGCTAGCAATGTTTTGAAGGAACATCGATGTCTCAACGGATTCGGCAACACAAGTGGTGGCGTGGTTGCGCCTTGGCACTGATCGGTTTGCCCGCCATGGTTTCCGCACATGGCGCCAATGCAGAAATACCCAGCGACAACCCGCACCGATCGGCATTGGACATTGCCGTCGACAGCGCCGCCAAGGATTACTTTCGCCATCGCTGCCATGTTGGCGTTTCGATGGCGGTAGTGAAGGGCAGCCATATCTACTTCTACGATTACGGCAGCACGTCGGCGCGTAAGGCCGTGCTACCGACGCCGAAAAGTATTTACGAGCTGGCATCGGTCACCAAGACGTTTACTGCAACCCTCGCGGCGCAAGCGGTGGTCGATGGCCGCATGAGCCTGGATGGCGATTTTCGCCATGATTTGCCCGGCGACTACAGCAATCTCGCTTGGAACGGCCAGCCAATAACCTTGCGCACGCTGCTTACGCATCGCTCCGGCATGCCGCGCGACATTCCCGATACGGATGCGCTCTTTGCGCATAAGGATGCGCCTGATTTCGCGGCGCGCATGGTCGCGCTCAACAAGGGCTTCGGCCGCGAGCAATTCCTTGCCGCCCTGCACGGCACCAGGCTGCGCAGCGCGCCTGGCGAGCGGCAGGTCTATTCGAATGCCGGTTTCCTGGTGATCGGGCTGGGCCTGGAAAAGGTCTATGGCAAGACGATCGATGCGTTATTGCATCAAGCCATCACGCAACCGTTGGGCATGACATCCACCGGCCTGGCACTCGATGAGAGTGAACAGCCGCGCCTTATCCAAGGTTACGACCGTTACGGCCATCCTGCGCCATACCATCCGCAAAATGCGGGCGCCGCATGGGGCTTGTACGCTTCCACCGAAGACATGGCGAAATACGTCCGCTGGCAACTGAACGACGGTGATCCCGTTATCCATTTATCGCATCAGGTGTTGACCGGTAGCGTGGACGATGGTGAAGCCATGGCATGGAACGTGGGTAATGACCACGGTCAACCCATTATCTGGCACGGCGGCGGTAGCTTTGGCATGTCCAGCCAGGTGGTGCTCTATCCAAAGCAGCACGAAGGTTTTGTGCTGCTGGCCAACGATACGTGCGCAGGCACCGAAAGTGCGTTGAAGGCCATGGCCGAGGCGGTTGAAACAGGTAAGTAGGTTGCGATGATTCCAGCAGATTGGAGTGATTCAACCTGCGAGAGCAGCTAAAACATGCTCCGGGTCGTTCTTGATCGCTTTTACTGTAAAAGTGCCTTGGCAGGCCCCGTCGGAGCGCGGCGACCTTGCTCCCAATTCCGGAGCGTACTCACCTCGACTTGCATCAACATTGCAAACTTGGGTTGAGACAACCCAATCTTGGCGCGCAACGCCTTAATGTCATCGGGGCCCATGTTGAATTCACGCGCGGGTGATCGTTCACCTCGCGTGATTTCACCGACTGCCGCCACGCTTTCCCTTGCCTCGTCCCATCCATCGGATCTTCCGAAGGCCACCTGCTCCTTGAATGACTTTCCCTGCTTTAGGGTTTTCCACCAAATAATCCAAGAATTCGGAGTATTCGTCGTCCGTCATATGTTCTTTGACGAGCGCAATGAATATATGCGTCTCGACGATCACCATCGGATCGGATACATCCTCTTTAGCGTGGAAGCACGCTTAGTGCGTCAACGGCGTATGCGTCAATGACGTATGGCTTGGTGCGTGATGTTGGCGGCTGATTCGTAGCCGACGCGGCTGTGTTGGTTTGCATCGGACCAAGTGCGCAACTGGGATGGCGCAGCGTAACCCAATATCTTTGCGTCAATTCGTTACGCTTCGTTAACCCAACCTACGTGTTGATTCCCGCTCGATGGAGCAAGCGATTCGCGCAGTACGCGTTGTCGGGATTTCGTCATGCATCCACCGGCAGCGCCTTCACGCGCGACCGGCGCAATGACACCGGTACCGATTTATACGTCGGCGTGCCCGATTCGGGATCGAAGCTGTCGAGGCCGACCAGGCAGTTGCCTTCCGGGTAATAGATCGCCACGGTGCCGGCGGCGATGGGGTAGGCCACCGCGACAAAGCCGCGCACGGCACGCGCATTGCCGTGGCTGTCGGCGGCGTGAGGGCCGACCACTTCCACGTCGATGCGGTCGCCGTGTTGCAATCCGCTGGCTTTCAAGTCATCCGCGTTGACGAACACCACGTCGCGCCGGCCGGTGATGCCGCGGTAGCGGTCGTTCAAGCTGTAGATGGTGGTGTTGTACTGGTCGTGCGAGCGGATGGTGGTGAGCTTCAGGTGCTTGGCGGGAAGGGCGGGGTCTTCGTCCAGGCCGCGTGCTACCAACAGATGCGCCTTGCCGTCCAGCGTCGCCCACTTTCGTTCGGAGGCGGCAATGTAGAGCCGGAAGCCGCCGGGTTGGCGAATGCGTTCGTTGTAGTCGAGGAAATCGGGATACACGATGGCGATCTTTTCGCGAATGCGATCGTAGTTGGCTACCAGCGCATCCCATTCGACGCGCGTATTCGGCAGCGTGGCCTTGGCGATATGCGCGACGATCCACGGTTCTGAGCGCAGGTGTTCAGAAGCCGGCGCCAGCTCGCCCGCGGAGGCGTGCACCATGGACATGGAATCTTCCACCGTGATGGATTGCGGGCCTTCGGCCTGGATGTCCAATTCCGTGCGGCCCAGGCAGGGCAGGATGATGGATTGCTTGCCGATAAGCAGATGCGAGCGGTTGAGCTTGGTGGTGATGTGTACCGCCAGGTCAAGGTTGCGCAACGCGGCGAAGGTGGCTTCCGGATCGGACATGGCCACGGCGAGATTGCCGCCCAGGCTGATCAGCACTTTCGATTGGCCGTCCCGGATCGCCTGGATGGCGCGCACGGCATCGTGCCCATGTTCTTTCGGCACGGTGAAGCCGAAGGCGCGCTGGATGCCGGCAATCAGCGCATCGTTGGGTTTTTCGGTGATGCCGACGGTGCGATTGCCCTGCACGTTGGAGTGGCCGCGCAACGGGCAGATGCCAGCGCCTTCGCGGCCGATGTTCCCGCGCAACAGCAACAGGTTGGCAATTTGCTGCACGTTTTCCGTGCCATGCGCGTGCTGGGTGATGCCCATGCCATAGCACACGATGACACGCTTGGCCTGTGCGTAGACCTTGGCGATCGCCTCGATCTCCTCGCGCGACAGCCCGCACTTGGCGACGATGGCATCCCATGAGGTGCCATCGATATCGGCCCGCAGCGCATCGATGCCGGTGGTGTGTTCACGAAGGAATTCGTGGTCGAGCACACCGGCCACGCCTTTGCCGATGGCGTTGCGGTCTTCATCGAACAGCCACTTCATCATGCCTTTCAGCATGGCCAGGTCGCCGCCCGACTTGATCTGGTAATAGGTGGAAGCGATCGGCGTGGACATGCCGGCGACCATTTCCACCGGATCTTGCGGCGAGGTGAAGCGTTCCAGTCCGCGTTCGGGCAACGGGTTGACCGCAATGATCGGTACGCCGCGCTTGGCGACCTCGCGCAAGGTGGCGAGCATGCGCGGATGGTTGGTGCCGGGGTTGTGGCCGATGCAGAACAGCGCGTCGCAATGGTCGAAGTCATCCAGTGTCACCGTGCCTTTGCCCACGCCGATGGACTGCGGCAGGCCTACGCTGGTGGCTTCGTGGCACATGTTTGAACAATCGGGGAAATTGTTCGCGCCGTACTCGCGCACGAAAATCTGATACAGGAACGCGGCTTCGTTGGAGGCGCGGCCGGAGGTATAGAACTCCGCCATGCGTGGATCGGGCAAGGCGCGCAGCGCTGCGCCGATGCGTTCCATCGCCTCGCTCCATGCCATGGCGACGTAGGTGTCGGTGCTGGCGTCGTACGCCATCGGGTGCGTAATGCGGCCCAGGCTTTCCAACGCGTAGTCGCTTAAGTTCCATAGCGAGGTCACCGTATTGGCGGCGAAGAACTCCGGCCGCACGCGTTTGGCCGTCGCTTCCCATGAAACTGCCTTGGCACCGTTCTCGCAGAACTCGAACGAGCTGGTGTGCTTGGGATCGGGCCACGCGCAACCGGGACAATCGAAGCCCGCGGGTTTGTTCACGCGGCGCAGCGCGGCGGTTTCGCGGCCGATCGCCATCTGCCCGCCAATGGCTTTGGCGACGGCGCGCAATGCACCCCAGCCACCGGCTGGTCCGTCGTAGGTGCTTACGCCTGGGATCTTGGTTTTGCTGGCCATGGTGGGTGTCTCGGGTGGTCGGAGCGGGTCTTTGCGTAGGGTGAGGTGCGAACCCCAGCATTGTGATACATGACGTTGCAAACCATGTCATGCGATTACCCTAATGGTCGTCATTCCCGCGAAAGCGGGAATCCATTTGCTCTCATGCAACAGGCAAGATGGATTCCCGCTCTCGCGGGAATGACGGCCATGAGGAACTGAGGAACGTGAATGTTCATGGGGATCTACCTTGCGGCGGTGGAAAATGCAGCGTAAAACACGTGACGTTTGCATGACTCCACACCGACACCGACCCGCCATGCAATTCCATGATGCTTTTCACGATCGACAGCCCCAAGCCGGTAGACGTCGCCGAATCACTGCGTGAGCGGTCCACGCGATAGAAGCGGTCAAACAGCTTGTCCAGGTGCTCCGGTTCAATCCCCTTGCCAGGGTTCTCCACGCTGACGTCCACACCTTGCTCGGTATGCATGGCACGCAGGTGAATGGCATCCCCGGCGGGCGTATAGCGCAGCGCGTTGGAAAGGAGGTTGCTGACGGCGCGGCGAAACAAATCACGATCAGCATGCACGCACGCCGAGGCATCCACCTCGATCGTCACACCCGCCTCGGCCGAAAGTCCTTCGAAGTAGTCGGCAATGCGCAGCAGTTCCAGTTCCGTATCCAGTTCCAGGCGTTGCATCGCAAATTGCGGGCTTTCCGCACGCGCCAGGAACAGCACGCTTTCGATGGTGCGGCTGACGCGGTCGCATTCTTCGATATTGGAACCGAGCAGCGCCTCGTATTCGTCCAGGGAGCGGCGCCGGTTCAAGGCGACTTCGTTGGCGCCGCGCAGATTGCCGATGGGCGTGCGCAAGTCGTGTGCCAAGTCCACCGTGAATTGCCATACGCGCGCAAAACCTTGTTCCAAGCGTGCGAGCATGTCGTTCAACGACGCGGCCAACGCGAGCAATTCGGTCGGCGCGTCCTCCAGCGGCATGCGCGTGCTCAGGCGCTGCGCGGTGATGGCCGAAGCGCTTTCCGCCATCGCCCTGAGCGGACGCAGCGCACGGCGCACCAGCAGATAGCTCAGCAGGACCGCAACCAGCAAGCCCGCCAGCAAGGAAAGCCATACGTCGTCGCGATACTTGTCCAGCAAGGCGGTGCGGTCTGCCAGCGAACGCGCCACGGCAATGGTCACCGAATCGCCATTTTTCAGCGTGGCGGCCGTCGCGACGCCGCGTATCTCGTTGCCGTCATGGTCTTTCCACGATTGGATGCTTTCCGGCACGATGCGCTGGTTTTCCGGGACGACCGGCTGGGCAGGCAGCTCGTAGCGCAAGGGAATGTGATCGATCAGCATGCGGCCGCCACGATCGACAACGCGCAGGCCGTTGGCATTGTCGCCCAGCACCAAGGCGATCAACCGGTCCTTGTGCGCGGCAAGATCATCGGCCGATTGCAACTCTTCGGCCAGCCTGCGCAGGTGCCGCGCATCCAGCATGATGTTGGTCTGGTCATGGATATAGACGCGCCGCGAAACCACTTTGAACAACAGCAGGCCCACCACGCTGAAACAGGCCACGGTGATCACCACGAACGTGATGGTGAGCCGCGCGGTGAGTGACAGGCGCATTACTCACCCTCGTGTTCGAGATCGAGCACGTAGCCCATGCCGCGCACGGTGTGGATCAGCTTTATGTCGAAGCCTTCGTCGATCTTCGTGCGCAGCCGGCGGATGGCCACTTCCACCACGTTGGTGTCGCTGTCGAAATTCATGTCCCACACGTAGGAAGCGATTTGCGTGCGGCTCAGTACTTCGCCGCGGCGGCGCGCCAGCAATTGCAGCAACGAGAATTCGCGCGGCGTAAGTTCGATACGCTGGCCACCGCGCCGCACGCGCCGGCGGATGGCATCGATTTCCAGGTCGCCGATGTGCACGTGTTCCACGTCGCGGGGCGGGCCGCGGCGGAGCAGGGTGCGGATGCGCGCCAGCAGTTCGACGAAGGCGAATGGCTTGACCAGGTAATCGTCGGCGCCCAGTTCCAGGCCGCGAACGCGCTCTTCCAGTTCGTCCATCGCGGTGAGGAACAGCACGGGCGTGTCGCGCTTGGCGCGCAGGCGCTTCAGTACCTCCCAGCCGTCCATGCCCGGCAGCATGATGTCGAGCACGATCAATCCATAGTCTTCTTCCAGCGCGTTATGCAGGCCATCGATGCCATTGGTGGCGATGTCGACAGTGAAGCCGGATTCCTCGAGACCCTTCTTCAGGTACTCGCCGGCCTTCTTTTCGTCTTCGACTACGAGCAGGCGCATGGGGGTTCTCGCCCTTGGGGTAAGCAGATCATAGTCGTATGCCTGGCCGCCTGCGATTACAAAATTGTCAGTTGCGCAAATGCCCGCGTAATTTCCATGGGGGGCGAAGGCCGCATCGCCCCCGATTACAAAATCGTCAGGTCCTTGTCAGTACCCGGCAAGCACCCGACGCCTAGCCTCTGAACCATCTTCCGTTCAAAGGCCGGTTGGCCCGGCAAGGGGCTCGATATGTGGATCGTTCACCTGGCGCTGCGCCGGCCGTACACCTTCGTCGTGCTGGCGTTGCTGCTCTTCATCATCGGCCCGCTGATGATCCTGCGCACGCCCACGGATATTTTCCCGAACATCAATATCCCGGTGCTGAGCATCGTCTGGACCTACAACGGCTTTTCCGCCGATGACATGGCCAACCGCATCACGACGCCGTTCGAGCGCGCGCTCACCTCCGACGTGGACAACATCGAGCACGTGGAATCGCAGACCGTCAACGGCACGGCGGTGGTCAAAGTGTATTTCCACCAGGGTGCGGATATTAACCGTGCGATCGCCGAGGCGGTATCCAGCGCGCAATCGATCATTCGCGTGCTGCCGCCGGGCACGTTGCCGCCGCTGGTGATCTCCTATAACGCGTCCACAGTACCGATCCTGCAGCTGGCGCTATCCAGCAAAACACTGTCCGAGCAGCAGCTGTACGACCTGGGCAACAACTTCATCCGCACGCAGCTGGCCACGGTGCAGGGTGCGGCGGTGCCGCTGCCGTTCGGCGGCAAGGTGCGGCAGGTGGTGGTAGATCTCAATGCGCAGGCGATGCAGGCACGTGGCCTGTCGCCGCTGGATGTGGTCAACGCGGTCAATGCGCAAAACCTGATCCTGCCCGGCGGCACGGCCAAAATCGGTACGCGGGAATACAACGTCAACATGAACGGCAGCCCGGCCACGGTGGCCGAGTTGAACGACATGCCGGTCAAGGCGACGCAAGGCGGCGTGATCTACCTGCGCGACGTGGCGAACGTGCGCGACGGCTATGCGCCGCAAACCAATATCGTGCGCGTGAACGGCACGCGCTCGGCCCTGCTGCAGGTGGAAAAGAGCGGTGACGCCTCGACGCTGGACATCATCCAGAACGTCAAGAACTTGCTGCCGAAAATCGCCGCCGGTTTGCCGAAGGCGCTGCAAATCAAGCCGGTATCCGATCAATCGATTTTCGTCAGCTCCGCCGTGGCCGGCGTGGTGCGCGAGGGCGTGATCGCCGCGGGGCTTACCGCGATCATGATCCTGCTGTTCCTCGGCAGCTGGCGTTCCACACTGATCATCGCCATCACCATCCCGCTGGCCGTGATCACCTCGCTGATCGTGCTGTCGGCGCTGGGGCAGACGATCAACATCATGACGCTGGGCGGCCTGGCGTTGGCGGTCGGTATTCTGGTTGACGACGCCACGGTGGCGATCGAAGCGATCAGCCATCATCGCGACTCGGGCAAAGCGCTGATGCAGGCGATTATCGACGCCTCCGCACAGATTGCCTTGCCGACGCTGGTGTCGACGCTTTCCATCTGCATCGTGTTCCTGCCGATGTTCCTGCTGTCGGGCGTGGCGCGCTATCTGTTCGTGCCGTTGGCCGAAGCGGTGGTGTTCGCGATGCTGGCGTCGTACGTGTTTTCGCGCACGCTGATTCCCACGCTGGCGATGTACATGCTCAAGCACGAGAAGCGCGCTGGCCAGGAAGGAGCAGGGCGGTTCCGGGCGCTGCGCCGTTTCCAGCAACGTTTCGAGCACGGCTTTGATGCCTTGCATGGCCAATACAAGCACGCGCTGCAGATGGCTATCGCGCATCCGAAGCGTGTTGCGGTGATCTTCGCGGTTGCCTGCGGCGCATCGCTGCTGTTGCTGCCGGTGCTCGGCCGCGATTTCTTTCCCTCCTCCGACACCGGCGAAATCCGCCTGCACCTGCGTGCGCAGACCGGCACGCGCATCGAACAGACCGCGCGCCTGGTGGATCAGGTGGAGCAGCGCATCCGTACGATGATTCCGGCCTCCGAGCTGGACACGGTGATCGACAACATCGGCTTGCCGGTCAGCGGCATCAACATGACGTACGACTCCTCGCTGCCGGTGGGTTCGTCCGACGCGGACATCCTGGTCAGCCTGAAGGCCGATCACAAACCTACCGCGCAATACGAAACGCTGTTGCGCGACCGCCTCAACCAGGCATTTCCCGGCATCACGTTCTCGTTCCTGCCGGCGGATATCATCAGCCAGACATTGGATTTCGGCCTGCCATCGCCGATCGACGTGCAGGTCGTCGGCAAGGATGCCGAAGGTAATCGCCAGGTGGCGGAAAACCTGCTGCGCTCCTTGCGCAACGTGCCCGGGCTGGTCGATCCGCGCATCCAGCAGCCGAATGATGCGCCGTCGATCAATGTGAACGTCGATCGCGTCGAGGCACTGGAAGCCGGCTTCCAGCAGCGCACGATTGCACAGGACCTGTTGATTGCGCTCTCGGGCAGCTCGCAGACCTCGCCGAATTTCTGGTTGAATCCCAAGAACGGCGTGAGCTATCCACTGCTGACCGAGTCGCCGCAATACACCATCGATTCGTTGCAGGCACTGGGCAATATTCCGCTGAGCGTCACCACCGGTAACAACCCTCAGGGTGTGCCGCCGATCCTCGGTTCGCTCAGCAGCGTGTCGCGTACTTCGCAGGATGCGGTGGTGTCGCACTACAACGTGCAGCCGGTGATCGACGTCTTTGCCGGCGTGCAGGGGCGCGACCTGGGTGCCGTGTCGACCGACGTGCAGAAGCTGGTGAAACAGGCCGAAACGCAATTGCCGGCCGGTTCCAGCATTGTCGTGCGTGGCGTGGTGCAGACCATGCAGTCCTCGTTCCAAGGCTTGCTGTTCGGGCTGCTGTTTGCGGTGCTGCTGGTGTACGCGCTGATGGTGGTGAATTTCCAATCGTGGGTGGACCCGCTGGTGATCATCAGCGGCCTGCCGGGTGCGTTGGCGGGCATCACGTGGATGTTGTACGTGACGCACACCACGATCAGCGTGCCGGCCTTGACAGGCGCGATCATGTGCGTGGGCATCGCCACTGCCAATAGTATCCTGGTGGTGAGTTTCGCGCGCGAACGCCTGGCGGCTGGCGCAACGCCGATCGAAGCGGCGTTCGATGCCGGGGGCACGCGTTTCCGCCCCGTACTGATGACCGCATTGGCGATGCTGATCGGCATGCTGCCCATGGCGCTGGGCCTGGGCGATGGCGGCGAGCAGAACGCGCCGCTGGGCCGTGCCGTGATCGGCGGCCTGATGTTCGGCACCGTTGCCACGCTGGTGTTCGTGCCGACGTTGTTCGCCGCCGTGCATCAGTGGCTGCGTGCACACGCGGGTACCTCGGAAGACGAATCCTCCTCCTTGCCTTATCCCTCGGTCTGACCGGAGCCGACTCATGAATCGCTCGAAATCCCGACTGATCATCACGCTGGTTGCAGCGGCTGTCTGCGCGGCGCTCGCCGCCGGCGGCCTGCCGCGCCTGGTCGCACGCGACCAGGTGGCGCAGCAGACGGCCGCCTTGAGCAAACCGACCGTTGCCGTGATCACGCCCATGCGCGCAGCCACGCAGCAGGAGCTGATGCTGCCCGGCGATATCCAGGCCTATCAGCGCGCCGCGATCTACGCGCGTACCAGTGGCTATGTGAAAGCCTGGTACGCCGACATCGGCACGCACGCGCACAGCGGACAGTTGCTGGCCGAGATCGAAGCGCCTGAAGTGGATGCGCAACTGGACCAGGCGCGCTCGGATGCAGCCATGGCGTCGGCCAATTATCAAATTGCCAAGGTCACGGCGGATCGCTGGGCGGACTTGCTCAAGAAGAATGCGGTATCCCGGCAATCCGCCGAGGAAAACATCAGCATCATGAAAGCGAAGCAGGCCACGCTGGCGGCCGCGCTCGCCAATGTGAAACGGCTGGAGCAATTGCAATCCTACGAGAAGGTGTATGCGCCGTTCGATGGCGTGATCACCGTGCGCAATGTGGATGTCGGTGCGTTGATCGATGCCGGCAACAGCGGCGCGCCCGCTCCGTTATTCGAGTTGTCGCAAACCGATCGGCTGCGTGTGTTCGTCAACGTGCCGCAGGACGATGCGCCATACGTTGCCGCCGGCACGAAGGCGCAGTTGAGTTTGTCGCAGTATCCCGGCCGCACGTTCGCCGGCACGGTGACGCGCACGTCGGGCGCCATCGATCCGCGCAGCCGCAGCTTGCGTGTGGAAGTGGACATGGACAATCCGGATGGCACGTTGTTGCCCGGTGCATTTGCCCAGGTCAGCCTGACGCTTGCCAATGCGAACCCTGGTCTTTCGTTACCTGCCAACGCTTTGCTATTCCGCCCGCATGGCGTGCAGGTGGCGGTGGTCGATACGCATGGTGTGGTAAGCCTGCGCACGGTCACACTGGGGCGTGATTTCGGCACGCGCGTGGAAATTCGCAGCGGCCTTGCTGGTAATGAGCAAGTCGTGGTCAACCCCAGCGATGCGATCAGTGCGGGGCAGGCGGTTCGCATCAACCAGCATCCCGCCACCTCGGCGTGATGAGGAGCGCGGTCATGGTCGCACGCAAGCACGTGATGAAATTTGCTTATCTGTTGGCAGCGGTGATGGGCATCGCGGCCATGTCGGGCTGCACGCCCGGTCCAGCCTATGTGCGTCCGTCGGTGACGGTGCCCATGCATTACAAGGAAAGCACGCCGCCGCAAGGTTGGGTGGCTGCGCAACCGGGCGACGTCGCGGATCGCGGCGAATGGTGGAAGGTATTCAACGACGCCACGCTGGACGAACTGGAAGCGCGGGTCGACGTGGGCAACCAGAACATCCAGAAAAGCCTGGCCAATCTGCAACAGGCACGCGCGATGATCGGCGTGGCGCGCTCGTCGTACTTTCCGCAAGTGACCGCAGGTGCCGATGCCAATAGCAATCACACGTCCAAGGATGTGCTCGGTCACTCGTTGGCCGGGCGCACCGTGCAGGATTACGCTGCGGGCGTAAGCGCATCCTGGGAGCCTGATCTGTTCGATCGCATTGGCCATGCCGTGGATGCTGCCAACGCGCGTGCGCAGGCCAGCGACGCGGATCTCGCATCGATGCGCTTGAGCATGCATGCGGAACTTGCGCTCGACTACGTGGACTTGCGTCAGATCGACGTGGAAGCGGCGCTGGTGAAGCAACTGGTCGACAATTACGCCAAGGCGAAGGATCTGGTGCAGACGCAATTCGATGGCGGCATTGCATCGGAATCGGAACTGGAACAGGCCCAAACGCAGCTGCAAGCGGCCAAGGCGCAGTGGATCGATCTGGGCGAGGCGCGTGCGCAACGCGAGCATGCCATGGCCGTGCTGATGGGTGTGCCGCCGGCGGATTTCAGTTTGCCGCCAGTCCATAGAGCGTTGCCGTTGCCGACGATTCCTGCCGGTTTGCCGTCCACCTTGTTGCAACGCCGTCCCGATATTGCAGCGGCGGAGCGCCGGGTGGCCGCCGCCAATGACGATGTCGGCGAAGCGACCTCCGCGTTCTTTCCCGATCTGCTGATCTCGGCGACCGGCGGCTTTGAAAGCTCGCATTTGGCGCAATTGGCTACACTGCCAAGCCGCTTCTGGGCGATCGGTCCGGCACTGGTCGGAACCTTGTTCGATGGCGGCCGCCGCCATGCACAACTGTCCGCGGCCGAAGCAACGCGCGATGCAGCGGCAGCGGATTATCGCCAGGCCGTGTTGAGCGCCTTCCAGCAAGTGGAAGACAACCTGGCATCACTGCATGTGCTGGCCGATGAATCGATGGCGCAGCAGCGAGCGGTGGATGCGTCGTCAAAAGCGGCTGATCTGGCGATGGTTCGTTATCAGGATGGCGCCACCGATTATCTTGAAGTGGTGACGACGCAGAGCGTGAACCTGACGCAGACGCGTGCGCTGGTGGAGTTGTCGCGGCGCAGGTTTGCGGCGGATGTGGGGTTGATCAAGGCGTTGGGTGGAACTTGGTAGCGATCGGCTCGCAGCTTTCGCAGGCTGGGATGAAAGCCGAGCATAAGAACTTTCAAGAGCGCTGGGATTTCATCCCAGCCTACGATCTCTTGTTGGGGCGTTGGGCGAATCGAGGTATCGCCCTGAAGGCCGTCATTCCCGCGAAAGCGGGAATCCACTTTGCTCTGAGGCTGCCTGAAAATGGATTCCCGCTTTCGCGGGAATGACGGGCTTGAGGTAGGCACAGCCAGAATGCTTAGAACCGCTCTCCCACCATCGCCTCACTCTTCACCCACAACGCTTTCGCCCGCTCGGCATCCAACGCATACGGTCGCACACCTGCGCTGATCATCCCTGCTTCTTCACTGTCACCCAGCGGTTCGCCCACGTGGCAATCTTCGCAATAGCGCCCGCCGACCTCGTCCGCATCTGCAACAGCCGCTGCCCATACCGTGGTGGCTGCGCCTTGCTCAAGCGTTTTCCATCGGAAGGGCGGCTTGCCAGCCTTCTTTGCCTGCGCGTTGATTTCTTCGATGCGCTGTTGAATCACAGTGCTGTCCATGTGGCGCGTCAGTTCCGTCTGGATGCCGCCCGGATGCACTGCCGTCGCGCGAATACCGTTTGGCTTATGGCGGCGATCGAATTCGACGGCAAACAGAATATTGGCCGTCTTTGAACGACCGTACGCAGCCCAATCGTTGTACGGCGTGCGATCGAAGTTCGGGTCTTCCAGATCCACATCCGAAAAACGATGGCCGGCAGAAGACAGGTTCACCAGGCGGCTGCCGTTCTTCATCAGCGAGGCGATGCGATTGACCAGCACGAAGTGGCCAAGATGATTCGTGCCGAACTGCATCTCGAATCCATCCACGGTCTTGCCGAATGGACAGGCCATGATGCCGGCGTTGGCAATCACCAGGTCGAAGGTGGCGCCCTGGGCCAGCAGTTGCTCCGCGCACTTGCGAACGCTGGCCAATGACGCCAGGTCGAGTTCGATCAGCTCAAGACCGCCCGGTTTTTTTGCATCGGCCAGCCCTCTTTGCGTGGCGCGCCGGGCTTTGGCGATATCGCGCACCGCGCCGACTACATGGGCGCCGTGTGCGGCCAAGGACCGTGCCGTCTCCACGCCCAGCCCGGCCGATACACCGGTAATCAATACGCGCTTACCCGCGAGATCCACACCGTCGAGAACCTGGTCGGTGGTCGAACTTGCATCAAATGACTTGCTCATCATTGCCTCGTTGCTTGAAGGTTGCGGGCCGGGATTGGCTGCCGCGATATCGGCGGGCGTTCGGGCCGGCTATCATGGCCGTAAAACGGAGACGACCTCCGGATATTTTATGTGGAGGAATCCTCCGTTTTTCAAGGGTCATCATGGAAAGGCCGAAAAAAGCTTTAAAAACAGTACGCAAGCCGCGTGCCGACGCGCAGCGCAATCGCCGTCGGCTGGCCGACGTGGCGAAGGTCGCGTTCGCGGAGCAGGGTGCGGACGTAAGCCTGGAAGAGATTGCGCGCCGTGCCGGCGTCGGCATCGGCACGCTGTATCGGCACTTCCCCACGCGCAATGCCATCCTCGAGGCGATCTATCGGCAGGAAGCCGAACAGCTTGGCGCAGCGGCCACGGCCTTGCTGGAGAAGAAGACGCCAGTGGAAGCACTGCGTGCGTGGATGCGCCTGTTCGTCGATTACATAGGCACGAAGAAACTGATCTTGCCGGCGCTCAGCGCCTCGACCGGCGACACGTCGGCGCTGACCGCATATTCCTCGGCGCAGATCATGACTGCGGCCAATCTGTTGGTGACGCGCGCCGTGGAAAACGGCGACATCAAGCGCGACGTGCAGGCATTGGACCTTATGTATGCCTTGTATGGCTTCGCCAATACCGACAACCGACCTGACATGACGTCGCGAGCCTTACGCCTGATCGACATTCTTATCGCGGGCTTATCGTAGGCGACGACGACATTCCAGCCGCCGCCAGCTCATCGAGTACGCACCACGCTTCGTGACGAAACATGCACGCGCTGCGTCAGCCGCGCGCTTGCAGGAACACGCCCAGTAAAGGACCGATGCCGGTTCACACGTCAGCGGCGAAAAATGGAGTGCCTCCAGTGCACGTCAGCCAGGCACGGAAGGCGCGCCGGTATTCACCTCTGCTGCGCCTCGCAAGGAAGTTGCAGTGAGGCGGAGCATACGGCCAAGGCCGTCCGCAAGTTTTCACACCTGCCAACCATGACGATGGTCATATGTCCCTGGCTGTCATTAAGTATTATTTTTGGCCCGAAGGGACAGTTGTCATGCAAAGCGTATAGGCGTCCAAAGCTGGTAGGGACGCATGTGCGCATTTTTTCGAACTGTCATTTAGATCGATTTAAATTCGATAAATCATGTGGGGCGAATGGGCATGTGCTTTTCTTTGTGGCAGGTCCCGGGGTTGCGTTGGCAGGGCATGGCGGTGCTGGCCAGCAGTCTTTTCGCAGTAGCAAGTTTTGCCAGCGCCGGGCAGCCGGGTGGGTTTGCCGACAAGGTCAACCCACTGATCGGTAGCAGCAATGGCGGCAATACCTATCCCGGCGCAGTGATGCCGTTCGGCATGTTGCAGTGGAGCCCGGAGAACACGCGCGGCAAGCACGTGCGCACCGCCTCGCCCAGCGGCTATCAATACGATGCCAGGCGCATACGCGGCTTCAGCCTGACGCATCTATCCGGTGCCGGTTGTGCCGGCGCGGGTGGCGACGTGCCGCTGATGCCGGTCACGCTGCCGATTACGACCTCGCCTTCGGCCGACCTTCGCGATGAACGCTATGCGGCGGACTTCCGCCATGAAGGCGAACACGCCACGCCCGGCAGTTACCAGGTCAAGCTCGCCAATGGCGTGGATGTCACCCTTGCCGCGGCCACACGCAGCGGCATGGCGAGCTTTGACTTCCCCGCGCACAAGCCGGCCAACCTGTTGATACGTGCGTCTGATTCGGAAGTGGGCAGCAGTGATGCGTCCATCGATGTCGATGCCAATACGCGCACGGTCAGCGGCTCGGTCAGCAGCGGCAATTTCTGCGGTTATCTGGCCAAGGCCGATCAACGCAGCTATTACACGCTGTATTTCGTGGCGCAATTCGATCAGTCCTTTACGGCGAACGGCGTCTGGCAGGATGCACGCGTGCAGAAGGGAGCGACCGCTGCCCAAGGCGGCACCGGCTACGACGCAAAAGGTTTTCCTACACCCGGCAAGGGCTCGGGGGCATGGGTGGCGTTCGATCCGGCCAAGGGCCCGGTGCATGTGCGCGTAGGCATTTCCTATGTCAGCCTGGATAACGCGCGCGCCAACCTGAAATCGGAAATCGCTGCGGACGCGACGGTGGCGCAAGTGGCGCAACACGCCAAGGACGCCTGGAACGACCTGCTTGGCCGCATCGCGGTCGACGGCGGCAGTGCAGAACAGCAAACGGTGTTCTACACGGCGCTGTATCACTCGCTGTTGCATCCGAACATCTTCAGCGACGTCAACGGCGAATACTTTGGTTTCGATCAACGCGTTCACCGCCTCGAAGGCGGGCAGAAAAACCAGTACGCCAACTTCTCGGGCTGGGACGTCTATCGCTCGCAATTGCAACTGGTGACCTGGCTGCTGCCGGACGTGGGCAGCGACATCGCCCAATCGCTGTACAACCAGGCCAAGCAGAACGACGGCGAATGGGATCGCTGGACGCACAACAGCGGCGGCACGCATGTGATGAGCGGCGATCCTTCCGGGCCTGCCCTGGCGGATATCTATGCATTCGGCGGCCGCGATTTCGACCTGCAGGGCGCTTATGCCTCGCTGGTGCATGCCGCAACGGTGCCCACGGCACACGATCTTTCCGATGACGGTTGCAATGTTGAATGCGTCGGCGAGCGGCCATCGCTGGAGCAATGGCTGAAGCTGCATTACATCGCCACGCAATCGCACTCATGGGGCGGGGCGGCCGAAACGCTGGAAGACGCGACGGCGGATTTTGCGCTATCGCAACTGGCCCAAGACGTGCACGACAGCGCGAATGCGCAACGCTTCCTGGTGCGTGCCGGCTATTGGCGCAATCTCTACAACCCCAAGGCCACGCCGCAGGAAGGCTATATCCAGAACCGCAACGCCGACGGCAGCTGGCCGGCGTTTTCGCCTGGCTCCGATGACGGCTTCGTGGAAGGCAGCGCGGCGGTGTACCTGTGGATGGTGCCGTTCGACGCGCGGGGATTGTTCCAGGCGATGGGCGGCACGGCGAAAGCCAGTGCGCGGTTGGATGGTTTCTTTCATGACGAACACGGCCAGTGGGCGGTGACCAATGCCGGTCCGCTGCATGCCGAGTTGAACAACGAGCCCTCGGTAGAAACGCCGTGGCTCTACGACTTCGCCGGGCAGCCTTACAAAACGCAGGACGTCGTCCGCACCGTGCTCGAGCGCTATTGGAAAAACGCACCCGATGGCATTCCCGGCAACGATGACCTCGGCGAGATGTCGTCCTGGTGCGTGTGGTCGGCATTGGGGCTTTATCCGGAAATTCCCGGGCGCGCGGAGTTGCTGGTAAGCAGCCCGCTGTTTGCGCACGCGGTAGTGCATCGCGCCGATGGCGACGTGACGATCGATGCGCCGGATGCATCGAACGAAAACCGGTTTATCCATGCGATGTCGGTGGATGGACATGCCTATGCCAGGCCTTGGCTGCCGTCGTCATTCGCGGCACACGGTGGGCATCTGCGCTTTGAACTTCAGCGCTCCATCGATAGCGCATGGGGCAGCAAATCGACCGATGCACCGCCTTCGTTCTCAGCGCGGGGCTGAGAAATCGTTTCCGGGAGCAAGCACCACGGAAGGATAGGGGAAAGGGAGCGAGCTGGCTGGATGCGGAAGAGGAGGAGGCGTTGGCTTTATGGCCGTCATTCCTGCGAAAGCGGAAATCCATCTTCGCTCTTGCATCAGAGCAATGGATTCCCGCTTTCGCGGGAATGACGTCTTTGAGGGCGCGCGGCAATCGCGGATAGGGACGTCTTAGGGCATCGCCGCGTCTGCGGCGAATTGACTGTGACGTAAGGGGAGGGTGTACCTGATGAAGACGCAGTGGATGTACGTGTGCGCGGCCTCGTTATTGGCCTGTTCCATTTCGCAGGCCTTGGCGCAACAAGCGGCGGTACCATCGCAACAGAATACGGCTGCAAGCAATAACGCATCGAACAACAATCCGCAGAACGACCAGGAGCAGAACAAACCCAAGAAACTCAAGATCGTGCAGGTTACCGGCTCGCTGATCCCGCAGGCGCAGATCGAAGGATCGTCACCGGTCACCACCATCACCGCCAAAGACATCGAGAAACAAGGTTTCGTCGACACGTACGACGCCCTGCGTTCGCTCCCCGTTGCGAACGGTTCGGTGCAGGACCCGCAATTCACCGGCGGCTACACGCCGGCTGCGAAAACCATCAGCCTGTTCGGCCTGAGTCCGGATTTCACGCTGACCTTGCTCAATGGCCGGCCGATGGCCAGCTACCCGCTGGCTTACAACGGCAGCTTGAACATCACCGATATTTCCAATATCCCGGTGGGTTTGATCGATCGCATCGACGTGCTGACCGGTGGCGCGTCATCGATCTACGGTTCGGCGGCGATTGCCGGCGTGGTGAACATCGTGTTGAAGGACCACGTCGAAGGCACGCACATCGGTTTTCGTTATGGCACTTACTCCGAGGGCGGCGGCGCCAGCAAGCGCTTGCAGATCAGTTCCGGGCATACCTGGGGCAAGCTGGATGTCAGCGGTGGCGTGCAGCTGTCCAAGGAGAATCCCATTTGGGGCTATCAGCGCAGTTACATCGATTCCCAGGATGACGATCCGGATGTAGCGGGCCGCGTCAACTCGCGCAGCTTTCTGCGCTTGAACTCCAGCATCAGTCAATACATCGATCCAGGCGCCGACACCTGCGCACCGCTGAGCTATCTGTATCGCGGCAGCACCACGTACAGCTACCGCCCAGGCCTCGGCTACTACTGCGGCAGCCCCAAGAACGTCGGCAACGCCACGCTTTCCAACGACGAAACCGATGCCAATGGCCTGCTGCAACTGCGCTATCACATCAACGACCACACGACGTTGTATGCCGATACTTTGTATAGCTACAGCAACCCCACCTATGTGGGCGGAAGTCCGTTCTGGAACAACACGTTCTATAACCAGACCAGTGGGCAATACGAGGAATGGCAGCGCATTTTCGCGCCGGAGGAAGCCGGCTCCGACGCGGGTGAGCAGCATGTGTTCACCAAGACGTACAACGTGAGCATTGGCGTGCGCGGGGAGCTTTTCGATAATTGGAACTACGACGCCTACTACAACCGTTCGCAAACGGATCTGGTGCGCAAGTCGCGTGATTTCCTGGCCAACAATGGCATAGACCAGTATTACCTCGGGCCGCTGCTCGGCACGGATGCGAACGGCTACAAGATTTACGCGCCCAACCTTGATCGCCTGTACCAGCCCATCACCCCCGCGCTGTACAACGCATTCACCGCCGTCGACCGCGCGGCGTCCACTTCCTGGACGCAGAACGAGACCTTCACCGCCAATACGACTAGCCTGTTCTCGTTGCCGGCAGGCGATGTGGGTGCCGCGCTGATCGCCCAGACCAGCAACCAGCGTTTCGCCAACGCCTCGGCCAGCCCGCTTGCCGCAGAAGGGTATTTCCGTGGTGTGGGTGGTACTACCACGGCGGGCGGTGCGAGCAGCCAGTTCGCCTTTGGCGGCGAGCTGCAGGTGCCGCTGTTCAAGCAATTGACGGCGGACGTTTCCGCACGCTTCGACAAATACGACTACGGTGGAAGAGGGCACGGCCGCCCCACTTACAAACTTGGCCTGGAATACCGGCCGTTCGATACGCTGCTGGTGCGGGCCAGTGCCGCCACGGCATTCCGCGCGCCCGACCTGTTCTATCTGTTCTCCGCGCACAGCAGTGGCTACAGCACCAACACCGACTATTACAAATGCCGCGTGGCTGGCTACAACCCGGCAACGTATGGGCAGTGCCCGTACAACGGCTTGTCGATTCTGTCGGTGACGTCCGGCAACACGAACTTGATGGATATCACCGCCAAGACCTATACGGCTGGCTTCGTCTGGTCCACCTCGGACAACCGCCTGAGCTGGTCGGTGGATTACGACATCATCCGCGTCAACAACGAAGTGGTGACGTTGAGTTCTGATCAAATCTTGTCGGAAGAGGCCAACTGCCGCCTTGGCGTATCGGACAATGGAGAGCAGACCTACGACATCAACTCGCCCACCTGCCAGCAGGTGATTGGCGAGGTGCAGCGTTATCCGGCGACCGACCCGATCAATGCGAACGTCATCAAGCAGGTCAGCACCTATCCCATCAACGTGGCGTCGGAATACCAGACCGGTGTCCAGTCCAGCGTGAAGTACCGGCTGGAAACCGACAATTTTGGCTCGTTCCAGTTCGGCCTGGATTACTACGATGAACTCAAGCACACCTATCAGGAGAAGTCGGGCGACCCGACGCTCAATTACCTGTGCTGCAACAACAACGACGAGTTCAAGAGCCGCGTGAACGGCACGGTCACCTGGAACATCGGCAAATGGAGCAGCACGATCTACGGCCTGCGCAACGGCAACACCTGGAACTACGCCGGCACCGGGCCGAAGATCGGCCCGTGGATCACCTTCAATGGCAGCGTGGGCTACAAGGTGACGCCCAAGACCACGGTATCGGTCACTGCCAACAATATGTTCAACAAGCGTCCGCCGATGGATAACACCAACAGCGGTTGGCCGTATTTCGACGTGACCGACTACAGCGCGCTGGGACGCTCGGTGTATCTGGACATCGGTTTCGACCTGGGTATCTGACCGGTGGCCCGGTGCCGCACGACCCACGCGGCACCGGGCCACGACATCGACGAGGCAGCACATGATTCGCAAGAAATTGATGAGCAGTTTGTTGGCCACCACCAGCCTGGTTCTATGCGGCATGGTGCATGCGCAGCAGCACAACACGCTCACGCCGCAAGAACAGGCGCAGGGCTGGCAGTTGCTGTTCGATGGCCACAGCCTGGGCGGATGGCATTCCTACCACGCAAAAGCCCCGGGCAAGGATTGGAAGGTGAGCGATGGCGCCATCCTGATGGAAAAGCGCCCGAAGGATCCCGAAGCCGATTTCCAGGACCTGGTTACCGATGCCGAATACGGCAATTTCGACCTGAAGCTGTCCTGGAAAATGAGCCCCTGCGCCGACAGCGGCGTGATGTTCTACGTGCACGAATCGCCCAAGTACCAGTACACCTTCGAAACCGGCCCGGAAATGCAGATTGCCGATCTCGCCTGCACCAAGCCGGACAGTCGCGTGCTCAAGGAACGTTCCGGCGACTTGTTCGACCTGATTTCCTCGGACGTGGAATGGGTGAACGAAGCCGGGCAGTGGAACGACTTTGAAATCATTGCCGACCATGGGCACGTGCAGTTTTTCCAGAACGGCCACAAAGTGATCGATACGCAGTTGTGGTCGGACGACTGGAAGCGCCTGGTGGCGAAGAGCAAGTTCACCGCGTGGCCGGATTTCGCCACGTTCCAGCAAGGGCATATCTCGCTGCAGGGCACGGAGGATAAGGGCGAAGTGCCGATACGCTTGTGGTTTAGGGATATCAAGATCAGGAAGTTGTGATGGCCTGATCGAACGTCGCTTGCTACGGGCAGTACGTATTGGTCGCCATGATCGACTCCCTCCCTTGCGACAGGGAGGGGCTGACGTCTCCCCACGTTTTTTTGCTCGTCGTTCCGGCGGAGGCCGAGGCGCTTTACAACAGCGAAGCTGGTCAATCCAGTGAAATATGGCGTGCGAAGCACCCGGCAAAAAAAAATGTGTGCTAATGCACGACGTATTTGGACTGGATGATTCGCTTCGCTCCCCCCTTCGGTGCCATCCTTCGGATGTTGTCCGCGCTTCGCGCTACGTCCGGCCTTCGCCGGAATGACGGTTCGCTTGGAAATGGGCTCATGCAACCCCGGATTTTTCTGAAGTAGCCAACGTGGGGATACCTCCGGGGCCGGGATGGTTGCTTGTGCGTTGGCGTGCAGCCTTGGATCGCCGCGACGCGTAGCCTCAGGACTCGCTTCGGTCGTACGTCACCCTGGCTCCCCTACCATCGCAAGGGAGATGCAGTCTTTCGCAATGATCACGATGTGCGCGACACTGTTGTCCGGGTTTGCACGTTGACTTGAGCCAGTCGAAGCCGCATGTGTGGGAAGACGGGGAACTAGTCCACTGTTACAGCGGTCTGCACGCAGAACCAAACGGGGAGATAACCGTGAAAGTTTCGGCATTCGTTTCTTTTGCCTTGGCCATGGCGTTCACTTGCAACATCTGCATGGCGCAAACCGCCGCGCCGGCAAGCTCATCCAGCACCGAACCTCCCGCCGCAACCGTCGGCATCGTGGACAACCCGTGCGACACCTTGCTTCCCCCGCCTGAAGCGCCCGCATTGGCCGGTCCGAAGCGTCCCTTGCTGCCGCAATCCAGAGCCGCCCTGGCGGCCGCCTCCAAGGCGTGGGAGGAGCAACGCCTGGCGTTCGACTTCGGTGGCCTGTGCCATTATCGCGAAGCCAACGCCAAGCTGCCGGCAGCCACGGCGCATCGCGTGGTCTTCATGGGCGATTCCATTACGCAGGGATGGATCGATGCAGATCCAGGCATCTTCACCGATGACGTGCTCGACCGCGGCGTCAGCGGACAGACCACGCCGCAGATGCTGGTGCGCTTTCGGCAGGACGTGATCGACCTGCATCCGGCGGTGGTGCACATTCTTGCGGGCACCAACGACATCGCCGGCAACACCGGCCCGACCACGCTGCAGGACATCGAGAACAACATCCAGACCATGGTGGAGCTGGCGCAAGCGCACCACATCCACGTGATTCTTGCCACACTGACGCCTGCCGCCAGGTATCCATGGCGGCCAGGCGTTGAATCGGTCGAAAGCATCCGTGCACTCAATGACTGGATCAAGACGTACGCCAAGCAGAATGGCTTGACCTATGTCGACTACTTCACGGCGCTGGACGATGGCCATCGCGGTTTTATCGCCAAACTCTCCATCGATGGCGTGCATCCGAATGCGCAGGGTTATGCGGTGATGGATAAGCTGGCAAGGGAAGCGATCAAGCAGGCGCTCTCCGCGTCGCCATAAACACGGGCCGGGTTGCGCTTCGCCAGCCCGGCTTGTGACTGCCATTGCACTCGCTCACCGGACAACCTCGGTCAGACCGTGATGTTGGTCTTGCTCTGGTTGTAGCTGAAGTTGCCGCTACCGCCGTCCATGCCAATGACCACCTTGCCGCCGGCTTGCCATTGCTTGCTAGCGTAGTCGTCGGTGTCCTGTTCGCTTTGGATCAGGAGATTGCCGCCGAGCAAATATTGCACGCGTTATCGCACAGAAAGACTTCCGCTTGGCCGGCACGCGACCGGTATGTACCAAGTTACTGATGTGAAGTAGAAGTGTTCGTTTTTTAAGTCGCGGCGCGCCGGACCTCACGGTCGGGCAGTGATGCGCATGCAGCGGCCAAGCGGAAGTGACGAGTATGTTGGAGGCTGGCCTATGAAAAAGACAATCATCAATGCCTGGAAGAAGCGTCAGCTTTTGCTGACGCGCGATACCACCTATTCGACTTGCGCTTGAAACGTCGCGCATTGTGACCAAGCCTATAAATTCCGGCGTGCCGATCACCAGCGTATACGTCAACGCGCCATATCCAAGCTGGTCAACCCGACACTGTTAGGCCTGTAATTTCCATGACCACCTTCCAGCACTGTTGGCGTGTCAGGCGGCGAGCGCAGCGCAGCATTACCCATGTTGCCGCTGATCATGTCAGCACCACCACCACGGATGCCGTCAATGGTTCGGAACTCTATGCCAGGAATCAGCAGGTCAACGCCAACACCAGCAGCATTGCCAACCTCACGGCGGCCGTCGACAACCTCACCCACGGCAAGGCGGCCCCGCTCGTTTCCGATAAGTCGGTGAATGCTACGCAGCCGGGTTCTTCCGGCGGTAGCGGTACAGACGGCCAGTCTGCCCCGCGCCATGTGGCACCCCCTTCGAACCCTCTGGACGCCATGCTGGGTGCATGGAATAGATCAGAGCATCCCTCTACACTCGCATGGTTCACCCCAACCAAGGAGGTTCCTATGAAAATCCGCTTCAGCTTGATGGCCCTTGCGCTGCTGTCCGCATCGTTCGTTGCGCATGCTTCATGCGATGACGTGAAATCCAGCATCGATGCGAAGATCAAGGCCAACAACGTGTCGAACTATTCGCTGGACGTGGTGGCGAAGGACCAGGCCGGCGACGGCAAGGTGGTAGGCCAGTGCGATGGTGGCGCCAAGGTGATCGTGTATACGCGCGGCGAAGGCAAGAACGCGGGTGGTGCCGATGCTGCTGCCAAGCCGCCTGCGGATAGCGCGGCGCCGGCAGCGGCGTCGTCGAGCGGTCAGTAAGGGTTTTGCTTGATGGTCGAAAAAGGGCGCCGGTGGCGCCCTTTTTTTGTGGGTGGCCTGTTTTGCGAAAAAGGTCATCATCGCCTCGCCGTCATTCCGGCGCGGCTGGAATCCAGTGCAAACATGGCGTGCGAAGCACACGACATAAAAAGGTTAGGAGTGCTTCGTGCTGTGTATTTGAACTGGATTGACCAGCTTCGCTGTTGTAAAGCGCCTCGGCCTTCGCCGGAATGACGATAAGGCTGCTTTGAGTGTTGCCGGCAATCACGTAGGCTGGATGACAATCCCAGCTTTCATGTGCATGGCGATGCTGGGATTTTCATCCCAGCCGACGATTATCGATAGTCCTGCACGATAGCCAGCAAAGGCTGCAAGTGCGTCTCGAAATGCCTCCACCGCGCCACCGATGAGCGATACACCGGCCGCCGCACCTGTGCTGCGCTGGCCGTCTTTACCACGCGTTTGTTCTCATGGAAATTCAAACAGCGCGCATCCCACGGCAGCCCCAGATAATCCAGCAACCGGCGCGCCTGGTTCTCGGTATCGGCCACCATGTCTTCATAACGCAGCTCAAGGATGGAGCCTGCCGGCAGCACGCGCTGCCAGTGTTTCATCAATTCGATATAGCGTACGTAATAGCGTCCCACTTCGCCCAGGTCGTAGGTGTAGTCGAGATTGTTCTTGTGGAACAGGGTGGCGTAGCAGGAGAAGCACGAATCCATCGGGTCGCGCATGGCGTGGATGATTTTCGCGTTGGGCAGCATCAAGCGAATCATGCCGATGTAGGCGAAGTTCGCCATCATCTTGTCGGTGATGCGGGTGGCGTGCGGAGCCAACCGCCACACGCGCTCGGTATACGCCTCGCCCAGTCGCAGCAGGTCCTTCGCGCTCAGGCCGGATGCGACCTCTGGAAAAGCTTCCCCCGGTTTGCCGGCCTCGCTAGCGATGGCGAACAGAATGTTTTCCAGATCGGACAATTCCCCGGCGCCGTGAATGTCTGGATGCGTCGACAGAATCTGCTCGATCAGCGAGGTGCCGGAGCGTGGCATGCCGACGATGAAGATCGGCGATTTGCTGCTCGAGGCCGAAATGGCCCGGCTGGCAAAAAAGCGCTCGTCGAACACGGCGCGCACATTGTCGATCAGCGCGATCTTGGCCGCTTCGTCCGGCGCCAGCTGCTTGTACTTGAGGCGATTGCCCTCGGCATAGGCATGGAAGGCTTCGTCGTAACGGCCGAGGTCTTCGCGCATCTTGCCCAGCGAGAACCAGTAGCGGATGCGCAGGTTTTCCGACAGGGTGGGGAGTTTGTGCGCGAGTTGCTCCAGCCGCTTCGGTTCGGTGTCTTCGGGCGTGAACGTGCGCAACGAGGCCAGGTTGCAATATGCCTCGACCGAGTCCGCGTCGATTTTCATGGCGTCTTCGAAATGTTTGCGCGCTTCATCCAGTCGCCCTTGCCGGCGAATGCTGCGCCCGAGGTTATTGCGGGCTTCCACGTAATCGGGTTTCAGTTCCAGCGCATGGCGGTAGTTCTGCTCGGCCTCCACGTAGCGTTCCTGCAGGTAAAACAATCCGCCGAGATCGAAATAAGCCCGCGCAAATCGGCCGTTGAGTGCTATCGAGCGCGCATAGCTGGCTTGCGCATCGGCGAACGCGCCAAGTTCACGCAGCGCGTTGCCGAGGTTGGCGTGCGCGTCGGCATCGTTGGGCAACAGTGCGATGACGCGTCGAAAGCTTTCCGCCGCATCCGCCATGCGGGTTTGCCCATACAGCACCACGCCCAGCGCGTTGTGCAGCGGTGCGCTGTTGGGGTGTGCCTCGAGCGCATTGCGCAGATGCGATTCGGCCTCGACGTAGCGATGCGCACTCATCAGGGTGAAGCCGAGGTTTGCGTGCGCTTCGCGGAAATCAGGTCGAAGCTTCAATGCATCGCCATATGCCTCGATCGCTTCCTCCAGGCGGTTCTGCACTGCCAGCGCGTTGCCGCATTTGAAATGCGCGTCGGCAAAATCCGGCTTGATGGTACGTGCACAGTGATAGCTTTCCGCGGCGGGGCCGGTTTGCTGCATCGCCATCAGGCTTTCGCCCAGCACGTAATGGCCGACCGCATCCCACGGCGACAGCGATACCGCCGTACGTTGTGCTTCCACGGCGTCGGCAAAACGGCCTTGACCATGCAATGCGGCACCCAGCGCCTGCCATACGCCAGCCTGCGATGTGCCGGCGTCGATCAGCTTGCGTGCCAGCGCCTCGGCTTGCAGGTGCTGGCGCTGCCTGATCAGGCCGCCCAGCCGCTGGATGTCGTGCTTTTCCGCAGCCTGGTTCGTGGTGGGGTTGGCGTTCTGCGGCATGGCTGTCACCGTCTTGGCAAAAGAGTGGCAAACAGGACGATCGAACAACAGGCACAAGGGCAACATATATGGCGACGGCATGGATATGACGCGTGTTTGCCGGCGCTTGCTTGCGCGTCGCTTACGTTAGCGCAAATGCATGCTGCGGATTTGAAACAGCGCACGTAATCGGCTTCCGCCCATCATCAGACATTCACGCCGCGCTTGGGTATAAAACCCGTGGCGATGCAGGCGGAGCTCGCCGAAGGCGAAATACAGCCTGGCGATTCGGTACCGTCGTCCAGGCGCAAGGCACCGCTTGCCCGCATCGCCCAGCAGAAGGCATTGGCAACCGCCACGGAGACGCCGCAATGTTCGGCGAGATCCGCCACGCGCCAGCTTTTGCGGTAAAGCGCGGACGACAGGCGCACGGCCTCGCGGTTGTCCGGAAAGCCGATGAAATCCGGCCACACGTCAAGCCGATAGGCGGTGTCGCCGATCCTCGACAAGCTGTCGCGATGGCGCAGGCAGGCGGCGATGAGGAAGCTGTCCAGCGTTTCGCACGCCAGGCCTTCGTATTGATGCGCGCACGGCGCGGTTACCGGCACGCTTGCCCATGCATCGTCCAGCAGGTGTTGCTTGGCGCTATCCAGTTCTTCCCTGGATCTGGCGTAAAGGCGCCGGTCGTTATCGCGCAGGATGACCGAAATCCTGCCGTTGCTGGCCAGTACTTCATGTCCGTTTCCACCTTGCAACAGGCAGATGCCAAGCAGGCCGTCGACGGCGGGACGGGTGCGGCGCGGTGCGGCCAGGAGCATGCTTTCCAGCGTCTTGGCGATGGCCGATGCGGTGGCGTGCTTGTCGATGCGCCTGCCTGCCGGCTGGTCGGCGGGCATTTCCTTGCCCAGGAATAGCACGCGCGTATCGCCGTGAATGGCCATTTCGTAGGCGACTTGTCCTTGCTCGCTATCCAGGTCGATAACCAGAATGTCGCACGGTTTTCCGTCCCACCTGTGCAGTTGTACCGGTGTGGACGAAGACATCAGGAGCTTGCAGGCAAGCCAGAAGCGCAGTTCGACGTCATAGGGGAGACCGGCGAGGCCGATATGGACTTTCATGATGATCCTCCCGATGCGACGTGTGCAGGTTTTCCCCTGAAAAACCGGCACGCCTGAACATTGGGGTTGCGATGAATGGATGCCCGGCAGTGCGCGGGCGACTGCAGCATGCGGGAGCATCATCGCGGTTGCGAAGCGGGACGGCTATCGCAACTTGGGTCGATTAACTGTCAGATAGGGTCAATGTTTTTTGGAGGATGATGCGACGTCCTGGCATGACAGGGATGCGGCCATGGCGAGCCCAGCATGCATGCGTGCCGTGAAGTGACGCGGTTGATGAGCCGATGTGTGCGGCTTACGTCACAGCTTCTTCGATTGGGTGATGCGGGGATTTCGTCCCGGCCCGAAGGCTACGGCTCAGATACCGTGGCCCCGGCGAAAGCCGGGCCACGGTTCCTTATGTTCAAGGCGTGCTGAACCACTTCAAGTCAATCGCCTGCGCCATCACTTTGTAACCCGCACTGCTCGGATGCAAATGATCGCCGCTGTCGTACGCAGGCAGCATGCTTTGCGGTGCGGACGGATCGCGAACGGCCTTGTCGAAATCCGCTACGCCATCGAACGCGCCGGAGTGGCGAATCCAGTCATTCACTTCCTCGCGCGTCTTTTCACCGGCAACGCTGTGGTAAGGCCAACCGTTGCCGCCGTAAGGCGTCAAGGTGGCGCCGTAGATCTTCACGTGCCTGGCATGCGCACGGGCGATCAAGGTTTTCATGCCATCGATGAGCTGCTGCGCGGAGACCTTGTCCTTGGCTTCCCACGCGTAGCCCGAGCCGCCGATGTCGTTGATGCCTTCCAGCAACACGATCCAGCGCACGCCCGGCTTGTCCAATGCATCGCGATCGAAGCGGGACAGGGCGCTGGGGCCGTAGCTGTCGTGCAGGATGCGGTTGCCGCCGATGCCCGCGTTCGACACGCCGATCGATGAAAGCTTCGCATCGCCCTGCAGTCGCTCCGCCAGGTAATCGGGCCAGCGCGTGTTGGCGTTTTCCGTCGAACCTACACCGTCGGTGATCGAGTCGCCGAAGGTGACGACGGTGGATTTGGCGGCGGGGCCAGAGACTTCCACGTCGGTGAGAAAGTAGCGCATGCCACTTACTTCACCCCGCGGGTAGTGCGTCGCAGCGGTGGCATCGCCGCTCTCGGTGATGTATGCCGTGGCGAGGCCTGCATTGTGGGCGGTCGATGCGTGATATTGCGCATCGGCCGGCGCGTAAAGGCTCACCGCCAATTCCTGCAGCGGCTTCACCTCCATCTTCACCGGATCGCTCAGCACGCTTTCGCCTTTGGCGATGGTCACCGTGGGCTTGCCGTTGAACAGCAAGGCGTGATCGCTGCCGGGCACGGTATCCGCACCGCTGGCGTGCAGCGCGATGTGGGCGGGGCCAAGCGTGATGGGCACATTGCCGAACAGGTTGGAAAGGCGGATGCGCACTTCCGTGCCCCCCACGCTGGTGCGCACGATCTGCCGCACGGTTTGCGCGTTCACGACGGGGCCGGCGGTATCCGGCGCGGCAGCCCAGGTATCCACCCAGGTGCGATGATCCGTGCCCGCGGCCATGGCGCCTGCCACGTATCCGCATACCGAACCGGTCAAAACCCATTTCAAAAGCCGATGATGCATGCCGTTCCTCCCATTGGTCTTTGGCAGCGGACGTATAGCAAAAGGCGCTTTATCTTAATTGTCGTTCGGTATTACAAAAGTGTCTGTTGCGGTGCGGAAGGCCTCATTGTCGCAAGGCTTCCCAAACTGGTTTGAGGTAGCGCGCGCGAAGAGGGCGACATGCCTTCAGCGAAACTCGCACTTCGCCGCATGCGTACGATCACCGCCGCCAAGCTTCTGCAAATGAGTCATGCCGCGCCCGGCTCTGCGCAAGGTTGTTATTCGAGGTCGGCCTGCCGAGACACGTGACAATCGCGATGCGTGCAATGTGGGGTTTCAATCCCAGCCTAGATGGTGGAGCGCTCCCTAAAGAAAACGCGGCCGGCAAAGTCAAACCGCACTCTGCCGGCCACGCCAGTCCAACCGGAGGCTCTGCGGGGGAGAAGCCACGTCAGTGCTCAGAGCCGGGAACTCGCCTGCGATCCCGCCGTGCAGTCCGCGAAACCCAAGGCGGAATGGATGCAGGGAGGTGATTGGGTTGAAGGAAAGTCTAGGGGGCGGCCTGGCGGAAGCGCAGGGTCCGGTGGGACACATTGCTGTGCTTATGGGCCATTGTTTAAGCGCGGGGGGCTGGGTGGGCCATATGTATGTAGGTCCGCTGCAATCGTCACAGGGCCAAGACTTGTCCAGACGGATCGCGCGCCCCTGACGCGTCCGGGCAAGCACATCACCACCATCACCAGGCATGACAGGCCACATTCCGCCTCGTTCCGGTCGCCATGGATACCCTGAAATCCAACGGCTTTGCCGCGCCTAACCTGTTGATCCAAAAGCTTGTCATCACAAACGAATAGTCCGCATAGGCAAACCGCATGCGTGACATGACACCCCTCCCGATGATTCCACCCCGCCGCCGAGGGCGACAGGCCGAAGCTGGGTCGGCCGGCCCCTGGCGATTGAACATAACGAGGGTTGGACGATGAACGAGTGGTACCGGGGCGACGTCTCGGCGGAGTATGCGATTGGGTTGCTTGAGTACCTGGAGCAGTTGGGTATCGGCGCGGACCAGGCCCTGGCCGAGACGGGCATCGGGTCGGCCCAACTGAAAGGCGATCTTCGTCTCACTACACAGCAAGACGCCGCCTTGAGCGAAAACGCCATGCGCTTGACCGGCAACAAAGGGCTCGGGTTCGAGCTCGGCCTGCGTTGCACTTTGACCTGGCACGGCATCCTGGGATTGGGGCTGATGAGCTGCAGCACCCTGCGCGATGCGTTGCGCCTGTGGACCGGCTACCTGGACGTGCGCACCACCGGTTTCTGCATCTACCTGCATGAACACGACGGGCTGGCCGAGCTGAATATCCAGGACCTGGCCCCCGGTGCCCTCATGCGCAGTTTCGGACTGGAGCGCGTGGCCACCATGACCGCGCGCCTCGCCGCGCAACTGACGCAGCAGGAGCTGCCCGAGGTGGAGATGTGGTTCAAGGACGAAGAGCCGTCCTACCTCGCCGCCTACGCTGAGCGCCTGCCGAAAGTGCGCTTCGCCACCGGCCTGTGCCAAGTGCGCATGCCCAGCGCCTACCTCGACCTGCCGCTGCCCACCGCGCACACGCTGGTGCTGAACCAGGTGAAGCAGCATTGCGAGCGCGAGCGCATTTCGCTCGGCCAGAACAACTGCCTGATCGCACGCATCAAGGGCCTGCTGCCGCTGGAAGACGGCACCTACCTCGGCATGGAAGAAGTGGCGCAAGCCTTGTGCATGTCCAGCCGCACGCTGAAGCGCAAGCTGCGCCACCTGGGCTTCAACTTCCGCCAGTTGGTGGACGAGGCGCGCAAGCAGGAAGTGCTGCGTGACGTGTTGAACACGACGATGACGATCGACGAGATCGCCAACCGCCGCGGCTATTCGGATGCCGCCAATTTGACGCGTGCGTTCCGGCGTTGGACGGGCGAGTCGCCGAGCCAGTACCGGGCGAAGTTGCCGTACAAGCTGGAGCGTGGGTTGGTGCAGGTGGCGTGATCGACAACGGCTCCCTCTCTTTGGGGGAAGGGTTGGAGTGAGGGGCGTAGGCTGGAATGAAAATTCCATTCGTACCGATGGCCATCATTCCTGCTTTCGCGGGAATGACGGCCAGAAGGGCTCGAATTGCCGATTCAAAGCACATACAGCAACGCCTTCACCAACTGCCTGACCTGCGCAGGATCGCGCGGATCGATACAAAAAATGGGTACGAACAGACTCATGCGACGCGCAAGCGCGTACATCGTTTCCATCGAAAAGCTGGGAGTGATGTCGCTCTTGCTGATGCCGATCACGAACCTGAGGTTGGGATCGATACGCGCCACTTGCTCCACTGCCGCGCGGCAATCCTGGGCCAGGGTTTGCGAGGAAGCATCAAGCAGCAGCACGGCGCCGAGTGCGCCGGGGCCGACGATCGGGCCCATGAAATCAAGGTATTGCTGACCCGGCAGGCCGTACACGTGCAAGGTCTCGTCGGGGTTGAGCTGGATGGTGCTGTAGTCGAGCGCAACCGTCGTACTGGTTTTTTCACCGGCCCTGGCCTCCATCCATGGCACTTCCGACGACACCGGAGGGGTATCGGAAATGGCGCGAATGGCCGTGGTCTTGCCGGAGCCGAGTGGGCCGACGAACAGGAGTTTGATGGTCTTTTCAGAATCAAGCATGCGAATAACCGAGCTTCAGCCCGAAGTGGCGTGCGACGCGTTGAAGGAGGGAAGAAGACAGGGTGGTTGGCGCCGGCTGGACCATGAAGGCCACCGCGCTCTCATCGGCGCAGGCGAGCGCACCGCTGGCCAGCGTCGCCCAGAGGAACGCATTGATGCAGCCCGTGGCGATGCCGGTGTGTTGCGCCAACGTGTCGGCCGACCACGCAGAACGTTGCAGCAGCGCGGAAAGGCGCAACGCTTCCTCGTTCTCCGTGACGCCGCCCAGGTCCGGCCAGCGCGTGAGTCGATACAGCTTGCCACCGAGCGAAGGCAGGCTGGCCTGATGCCGCATGCATGCCTTGATCAGGAAACTTTCCAGGCTGCGCGATACCAGCCACTCGTTGGCATACGGATCGTTCGCCGGGCGCGCCATGCACAGCCAGGTGTTTTCCAGCAAGCGCGCTTCCAGCGCCGGCAGATCGCTGACCGAGCGCGTAAGGATGCGGCCTGCCGCATGCCGCAGGATCATCCCGATGTTGCCGCGCTTGACCAACAGATCCTGATTGCAGCCGGACTCGCGAATGCAGATGCCGAGCAGGCCCTGCACATCATCGGAGCTCGGTTCCGATGCAGGCTGCAGTTTTTCCTGCAGCGCGCGTGCGATGGCCGCCGCCGGTGCATCGCGATCGAGCCGGGACGTATAGGGCGTTTCGTTGTCGCCGCTGCGCGGAAACACCATCAACGGCAGCTTGCGTCGCGTGGCCATTTCGTAAGCCAGGCGGCCATGGCCGCTATCGATATCGACAATCAGGAGGTCGCTTTCGTTGCCGCGCCAATCCTGGATTTCAATGTGGATCTGCGATGCGGCCAGCAGTCCGCACGCCAGCGACAGGCGCAATTCCAGCGCTTCGGAAAGACCTGCCGTGCCGAGCTTGATGTGCATGGGTTTGGTTTCCGCTCAGGAAAAGTCGAGCGTCTTCTCGAACGCGTTCAGCTGATGACGTGCCATCGCCAGGCCGATGCCGCTTTCGTCGACCAGGGCGCTGGCGACGTAGCCGTCGATGGTGCGCAACATTGCGGGGCTGAAATGAGTCATGTCGTTCGTTCCATCAATAGGACGGCGCAGAAGCGTGGCGCGTGCTTACGCCACGTTCTGCAAATGCAAGGAAATGCGCGTGGCCAGATCCAGCGCCACGCGGCGCGACAGGGCCAAAAGAATGTTGTGCCCCACGCCGATCGCCAGCGCGAGCGGATGACGCGGATCGGCGATGCGCACGATGATGCAGGTGTACTGTTCCATCGAGACCACGGTCGATTGGCAACTGCCGCCGGCAAGCTCGCGCGCCAGCGATTCGCACAAGCCAAGCAGCGCGCCGGTCATGGCGGCAATGCGGTTGCCATCGTGGATGATGGAAGAACGCATGCTGATGAGGCGTGCATCGGCTGTGGCGACCACAGCCAGGCTGATTTCGGGATATTGCTGGCAAAGCTCGGCCAATTCGCGGTCGCAGATTGCGCGGAGCTCCGCCAGCCTGCGAAAGGCGGCATGGGCTGCAAGGGGTTCGTGCATGTGTTCCAACCAGGCGGCATGACTGTCCAAAGTCGTGACGAACGCAGTGCGATGTCCATGTCGCTTGAGCGCGCTCGCGATATGGCGCGCATGATCGCCTTACGCGCGAGTGACGGCCATCGCCTTTGCGGCTCGATTAACTGTCACTTGGGGTCATCGGCATTTGCCGCGGAAATAACGGGAAAAATAATGTGTCGTGTGTCCCACTGTGACAGAGATTGGGCTGCGTAATGCCATGGCTTGCTGGGTCATGCCGGCCTACGATTTTCACCAGCCGATCGCGCCAATGCATGCCATTCGCTATGGAAAAAAAACAGCGCAGCAAGGACTCATGCACGTCAGGTTTGCATCGCCGGTTCCCGGGGCGCTGCCGCCGGGAACCGGGTTGCGCGGGCCGCACGGCGATGCTCATGTAACGCACGCAAAGCAAGGGAAATCCTCATGACCACTAGACGCTTGCCGCGCGGCTTTACCTTGACCGAGTTGATGGTGGTGATGGTGATCATCGCCATCCTGGCTTCGATCGCGGTGAGTGCCTACGGCACATACATCACTCGCGCGAAAGTGCAGGCGGCCAAGGCCGATCTCACCGCGCTGGCGCTCAATCTCGAAAACGAGTTGCAGCGCAATCTGGTGTACGGCACCCACAGCAACATCACGACCCGGGCCATTGAAGCTGCGTACAAGGGATGGGTGCCCTCGCAGGCAAACTATTTCACCTACATACTCAATTCTTCCGCCACGACGTATACGCTGACGGCGCAAGGCCTCGGTGGTTCGCTTGCGACCTGTGAGCTGAAGCTGGACAGCACGGCAACGGGATCCCTGTCCGGCAACTGCGCTTCCATAACCGCCTGGTGAGCCATGACGACATGCAACAGGGGCGTTACGCGTGGCTCACATTGATCGAATGATGTCGACCGTCGCGGGCGGCCTTTTTTCTCCCATCGGCATTTCGCGGGCACGCGAATGGGCGCTATCGGGCGAATGACTTCGGTCCGCCGTCTCGTACTGCCTTACCTGCCACAGCCAGCGCTTGTCACCAGGCATGTATCATTTCCCCAAATGGGGTCGGTGCAGACAGGCGTATGGCGGAAAAGGGGGCTATGGTTTTTTGCTTCGGCGAATTCCAACTCAATCCGTTGGCGCGCGAGCTGAGCCGTAACGGTGAGCCGGTCGAACTGGCCGCAAGTGCTTTCGACTGCCTGGTCTATCTGGTCGAGCATCGCGAGCGCCCGGTCGGCAAGGATGAATTGATCTCCGCGGTATGGGGCCGCGCCGACGTCAGCGACAACCTGCTTGCGCAAACCATCGTGCGTTTGCGGCGCGCGCTCGGCGATGCCGAACAGCGCTGCATCAGGACGGTGGCGCGCGTGGGCTATCGCTGGATGCTCCAGACCCAGGTACTGCAGCTATCGGCCGAACCTGCCCAAGAGGCGGTGCTTGACGACGCGACGCCTGCCAAACCCGACACTCCCCAGCCACTACCGCCGCCGGCACTACGTCGCTCGCTGCGTGCCGCGTTGGCGCTCACGCTGCTGCTGGGCTTGGCATATGGCGGCTGGCAGTTGCTCAGCGGCCGGGCGGCCAAGGCCAGTTTTCAATTCAATCTCAGCGCGGCGGTAGTGCTGCCGGTCGACGTGCAGGCGCCGGATGACTGGCGATGGCTGCACCTGGGGATGATGGACATGCTCGCCAATCGCCTGCGCGATGCGCGGGTGCCGACCGAAAGCAGCCAGGAAGTGCTGGAGCTGCTCAAGGAGAACGGCGGTGTCTCGGGCGCGAAGCTTTCCGCTTTTGCGCTGGTGATCCAGCCGCGCGCGCAGTTGTCGGCCGATGGCTGGCACATCCACTTGCATGCCAAAGCCAAAGACGGCCGCAGCTGGACCGCCGAATCCAGCGCGAGCGACGTGTTGGCGGCAACACGCGCAGCCAGCGATCAACTGCTGGCGCAACTGGGTTATGGCGGCGGCCTTTCCGCGCCTGCGCCTGGCGATGCGCTGGAGGAATTCATGCAGCGGGTCGATGCCACGCGGCTGGCCGGCCAGCCGCAACTGGCCAAACAGCTGCTCGAAAACGCGCCGCCGGCGTTGCGCGAAAAGCCCGATCTCGCCTACGCCTTGGCATCGATCGATTGCGACGAAGGACACAACGATACCTGCGAGCAACGGCTTGAGGCCTTGCTCAAACGCCTGCCCGACGGCCAGCACCCCATATTGCGCGGGCAGATCCTTACGGTGCTTGGCCAGCTCTATCTGGATCAACGCCGCACTGCGGAGAGCGAAGCGGCGCTGGAACAGGCCGTGCGCATTCTTGAAGGCGTACGTCGTACCCACGGGCCGAAGGACTTCGAGGCGTTGGCAACTGCGTATCTGGTGCGCTCCTATGTCCACACGCAGTTGTGGCGATTGGAAGAGGCCACCGCAGATCTGGGCCGCGCACGCGTCAACTACAACCTGGCGGGCGATCTCGTCGGCGTAGCCAAGGCGGATCAGGCGATGGGCGGCCTTGCCTTGCGCCGCGCGCAGCCGGATGCCGCCGTGACCTTGCTGCAACATGCATACGATCAGTTCGTCGGCATGGGCATGCGCTCGATGTTGCCATCCATCCTGGATGCGCTGGCTTATGCGCAGCAGATGTTGCTGAAGTTTCCGGATGAATTGGCTACCACCGACCGTTTCTGGCCGTTGCAAGAAAAAGCCAAGGATTTCGGTTTCATCAGCGACGACATGCGTCACGAGTTGGCCATGGTGCGGGCCGCCGCGCTGGCTGACAACGGGCGCACCGGCGAAGCATCGGCGCTGTTCCAGGAGGTACTGCACGAGGCCGATGCGGCCAAGGAGCCGGGGCTGCGTGCCGAAGTCAACAAATGCCTGGCGCGCCTGGCGCTGGATCGCGGCGACAACGAGCGCGCAGATGCGCTTGCCGCCGATGCGCTGACGCCGGCGTTGCAGGAAGACGATCAGCGCGATTACGCCGAAGCGTGGCTGTTGCGCATTTCAGCGCTGCAGCGTGTGGGCAGGAGCGACCAGGCCAAGCATGAGATTGCCGCCATGCTGGCGTGGGAAACGCAGCTGCCGGTGAAGAACGATTGGACGCATGTCTACGTGTTGCGCGCCCAGGCGGCGCAAGCGTGGATCGATGGCGCGCACGACCAGGCCCTTGCGCAGTTCAAGCAGGCGATGGAACTGGCGGACAAGCTCGGCGTGCCGGAAGTGATCGTCAGCGCCGGCAAATCCTATGCGCTGGCGCTGCTGGCCGCGGGGCAGGTGGACCAGGCGGTGGCGATCAGCGGGCGGCTGTCTTCCTGGAGCCGTACCGATTGGCGCGCGGCGTGGGTGGAGGCGCGCGTCTATCAGGCGCTGGGGCAGGATGATTCCTGGCAGAAGTCGCACGATGTCGCGCAGCGATTGGCCGGCGATCGGCCCATGCCGACGGCATCGGCCGCGTTTGAATTCTGAGCCCGGAATCCAACGCTACCGATTCGTCGCCAGTGGGCATTCGCCGGGATGACGAACGATCAAGCATTGCCGTAAATGCGGGCGATATTTCCCGCGCAGCCGTGCGCTTGCGCGGGAAAGGCGGCCGTTGGGGGTTACGCAGATTGCAGGCAAAAAAAGAGGCGCGGCAGTGAGAAGCGGAATATCACTGCCAACGCCATCAGTCTGGGAAGACTGTTAAGGGTGGATGTCCGATGAATATAGAGCGGCTACCCCGGCGCCAGGGATTTCCCGACAGGCCAAAAGCATGTCATATCAGGCCGATATTTTTTTCGGGATCAGGGCGCAGGCACGTGCTGTTCTTCCAGCATGGTGATGCTGCGCAGGCTGCTCGCGGCTTCCAGCGCAACGCGCCGTGGCCAGCTGTCTTCGATATGTTCGGCGACCAGGCATGGATCGCCGGCGCAGCATTGGGGACAGGAAAGGTTGTGCAGCATCAGCTCTTCGACTATCGAGAGGGTCATGGCCGTTTCCCCTGGTGTGGCGTGCGAAGCCTCGCGGTTGCGCGAGGTCCTGAATGCATATCGGCGACACGGGGGCGCGGCTTGAATACCGGGTCACATATTGATGCTCGGCATTCGGCCGCAAATACGCACAGGCACGACCTATGCATGATGCCTCGCATCCAAACGTCGATGCGCAGGTGAACGCCCATGACAACGAAGCGCCTGGAAGTACTGGCCCGTGAAGGCTGTTCCTTCATGCTGTGGCTGGCCGCGGTGATGCTGAACATGGCGTCGGTGTTATGGCTGGGTTTTCAGGGCTTGCAGTGGCTGCACGACGGGCACTGGACCCGCCAGCCGCCAGTGATGGCATGGATTCACGGCGTTTGCCCCGGCGCCTGCGAGTTCGCGACCAATCCGCATTCCTGGTATGGCGTCGCCAAGCTGGTTCGGTTCCTCTCCGATGTGCCTTCCGGTCTTGCACTGGCGTTGATCGGCATCGCGCTCGGCGTACTCAGCGTGTCAGTTTCTGACCGCCGGCCGATGGCGCCCAGCGTCACCCTGGCGCGCTGACCGCCGCCGCGTTCGTTACACTTGCCACCTGACGCACAACCGGCAAGGCACGCATGAGTTCCGACCAGCAGTTCGGCGAATACCGCGGCATCAAGTTCATGCACGAAAACCACGGCGGCACGCGCGGCGGCATGATTTATTTCCCGGAAGATCCGCAGCACCATAGCGCCGGCGATGGCGCGCAATGGGAAGCACAAGCGCGCAACCTGATCGATCACTATTTCCGTGAAATCGACGTGGAACCGGACGACGATTCGGAAGCGTAGTCCCATGGCCGGCTTCGTTGATGCCGTGCGCAACATGCATGACTGATGGCACGGTCATGGGATTTGGCAGGTTTCCCGTAGCATCGTGCACCTCTCTGCGACGACAATGGTCCGACAATTGACGCGGCTTGCGCCCGTTCGATAGGGGAGCACGCAAGCCAAACTTGGTTCTTGCGATCAGAGGCAGCAGCTCATGGCGAAGCATTCTTGGGTGTCGTCGGCAGCATTCCGCGCAGTACCGTTGGCTCTTGCTGGTTGCCTCGCCACGGCGACGACGCATGCCGCCGAGAATTTCCACGACGCACCGGCCGCTGCCTCGTCCGTAGCCAATCCGTATCACGGCCAGGCCGCTGCCGCGCATGCTGGCGGGCAGTTGTACGGCAACTATTGCGCCAGCTGCCATGGCGGCACGGGGCAGGGCAGCGGCAATATCCCCGCGTTGCGGCAAGGGCCTGCGCAACAGGCGACGGAAGGCGCGTTGTTCTGGTTCATCACCAAGGGTTCGCCGGCTAACGGCATGCCTGCGTGGTCCAGCTTGTCCGAGCAGCAGCGCTGGCAGATCGTGACGTACGTGAAAACGCTGCCGACCGTGACCACCGCGGCGGTGGAGCCGGCGGCGGTGCAATCGCCGATCAATACGCCACCTCCCACGCCGCCGTTTACCGACTTCCGTTACGAAGCTCCCGGCCACTCACGCAAGATCACCGTGAACGACCTGCCAGCGCCGTATGCCACCCATTCCGCCGGCAACGGACCGGAAGTGGTGGCGCGTCCCGACGGCGTGCTGCCGAAGGCGCCGGCCGGTTTCAAAGTGAATCTGTTTGCCGAAGGCCTGCACACGCCGCGCGTGATTCGCCAGGCGCCGAACGGCGACATGTTCCTGGCCGAAAGCGGCAACGGGCAGATCCGCATCTATCGCGGCATCACCGCGGATGGAAAGCCGGCGCAAACGGCGGTGTTCGCTACCGGCCTGAAAAAGCCATACGGCATTGCGTTTTATCCGGTAGGGCCGAACCCGCAGTGGATATACGTCGGCAACACCGATGCGGTGATTCGTTTTCCGTACCGCAACGGCGATTTGAAGGCACGCGGACCTGCCGAGCACATCGCCGACCTGCCGAGCGGCGGCCATTGGACGCGCGACATCGCTTTTTCGCTCGACAACAAGACGATGTTCGTAGCGGTGGGGTCGGCATCGAACATTGATGATCCCGACACCACGCCGGCGGAGCACGAGCGCGCGAATATCCTTGCGTTCAATCCAGATGGATCCAACAAGCGCGTCTATGCCTCGGGCATCCGCAATCCGTCCGGCATCGCGATCGACCCGAAGAACGGGCAACTGTGGACCACCGTCAACGAACGCGACGGCCTGGGCGACAACCTGGTGCCGGACTACATCACCTCCGTGCGCGAAGGCGGTTTCTACGGTTGGCCGTGGTGGTACATGGGCGGCCATCAGGACCCGCGCCACGAAGGCAAGCACCCGGAATTGAAAGACAAGGTGATCACACCCGACGTGCTGCTGCAGCCGCATAACGCGTCGCTGCAGATCACGTTCTACGAAGCGAACCATTTTCCCGCCGAATACCGGGGCGATGTGTTTGCCGCCGAGCACGGTTCGTGGAACAAGGCCACGCGCGTGGGTTATGAAGTGATCCGCATTCCGCGCCATCACACCGGCAAGGCGAGTGGCGAGTACGAGGATTTCCTCACCGGTTTCGTGTTGCCGGATGGGCGCGTGTGGGGACGTCCGGTGAGTCTTGCGACGGCGCCGGATGGTTCGTTGCTGGTGACGGATGACGGGTCGGATTCGATCTGGCGGGTGGATTACGTGGGCAAGTGATCGCTTGCTCCCCTCTCCCATTGGGAGAGGGGCTATGCATCGCGTCGCACGCATCACCAAACGTATCAGCGTAATATCCTTTCCGAAGCCGCCACGCACGACGGCGACGCGTTGAACATGCCGGCCGAGGGCCCATGCCATGTCACGGAAAGGCTGGATCGTGTGGGGAGCCATTCTTGGCGCCGCGTTGGCGCTGGCATGGACGCGCACGGCCAAGGAAGCGCCCGGCGCTGACGGTTTCGTCGCACGCATCGAATTGAACGGCCCGATCGGCCCGGCCGCAGCCGAATACGTCGGCAACACCATCCAGCGCGCCATCCACGACGGCGCCAAAGCGATCGTGCTGCAGATGGATACGCCGGGCGGCTTGCTGGAATCCATGCACGACATCATCAACAGCATTCTGGCGGCGAAGATTCCGGTACTAGGCTACGTGGCGCCCAGCGGTGCGCGTGCCGCCTCGGCCGGTACCTACATTCTGTATGCCTGCCCCATCGCGGCGATGGCACCCGCCACGCATCTTGGCGCCGCTACGCCGGTGGATTTGGGTGGCGGCTCGCCGATGCCGCCGCCGCTCAACAACACACCGTCGTCGAGCAAGTCGAGCGACAAGGCCGGCAACCACGCGGACGACGCCGAAAGCCACAAGGTTCTCAACGACGCGATCGCCGATATCCGCGCACTCGCGCAGATGCACGGGCGCAACGCCGTGTGGGCGGAGCAGGCCGTGCGCGGCGCCGCCACGCTCACCGCCAATGAAGCGGTTGCGCAACATGTGGCCGATTTCATCGCGCCCGATACCGAGGCGCTGCTCGCGCAGGCCGACGGCCGCACAGTGCGAGTGGATGGGGGCACCGTCACGCTCGCTTTGCGCGGCCTGCCGGTGCGCGACTACTTGCCCAATTGGCGCGCGCGTTTTCTCGGCATCATCACGCATCCCACCATTGCCTACATCTTGCTGCTGGCCGGCATCTATGGATTGATTCTGGAAGCGTTCCATCCCGGTTCGTTCTATCCGGGGGTGACCGGCGGCATCTGCTTGCTGATTGGCCTGTACGCGTTGCAACTGCTGCCGGTGAACTATGCGGGATTGGCGCTGATGGCACTCGGCGTCGCGTTGCTGCTGGCGGAAGTGTTCCTGCCCACGGCGGGCGTGCTGGGCATCGGTGGCGTGATCGCATTCGTGCTCGGCTCGATCATGTTGTTTCGCTCCGGTGTACCGGGTTACGCGGTGAACTTGGGCGTGATCGCCGGTATTGCCTGTTGCGCCATGGTGATCCTGGCCATGCTGCTGCGCCTGGTGATGCGCGCACGCCGCGCACGCGCCTTCAACGGCGAGGAACAGATGCTGCAGAACACAGGCGAATTGCTGCAGGCCGTCGCCGCAGGCGGCGAAAGCTGGGCGCGCATCGGCGGCGAGCGTTGGCGCGTGCATAGCGATGTACCGCTTCCCGCCGGCGCGCGGGTACGGGTGATCGGTCGTCAGGGCTTGCTGCTGCAAGTGGCTGCATCGGGATTGGGCAAAGGAGAATCTTCATGATCGGTTTTGTGGGCGTCATCGTGATTTTCGTGATTGCGCTGCTATCGTCGTCGATCAAGGTATTGCCGGAATACCAGCGCGGCGTGGTGCTGACGCTGGGCCGTTACACCGGTACCAAGGGGCCGGGCCTGGTAGTGCTGGTCCCGCTGGTGCAACGGATGATGCGCGTGGACCTGCGCGTGACGGTAATGGACGTGCCGCCGCAGGATGTGATTTCCCGCGACAACGTTTCCGTGCGCGTGAACGCGGTGGTCTACTTCCGCGTGGTGGAGCCGGACAAGTCGGTGCTGCAAGTGGAGAGCTTCTACCAGGCCACCAGCCAGCTCTCGCAGACGCGCCTGCGTTCGGTGCTGGGCCAGCACGATCTGGATGACATCCTTTCGCAGCGCGATTCGATCAACCACAGCCTGCAGCAGATTCTCGACGAGGCGACCGATCCGTGGGGCATCAAGATCACCAACGTCGAGATCAAGGACGTGGACATCAACGACACCATGGTGCGTGCCATCGCGCGCCAGGCCGAGGCCGAGCGCGAACGCCGCGCCAAGGTGATCCACGCCGAGGGCGAATTGCAGGCTGCCGAAAAGCTGCGCGATGCCGCGGCCATGCTGGCGCAGCAGCCACAGGCTTTGCAGCTGCGCTATCTGCAGACGCTGGCGAACATGTCCAGCAGCGGGCAGTCCAGCACCATCGTGTTTCCGCTGCCGCTGGATCTGTTGAAGCCGTTGCTGGACAAGGGCACATGACGGTTGTCAGATGCGACAAATGACGCCTGCGCCTGCCGCCACCATGGGCTTGGGCAGATGATTCCTCCCGCACCAAACGGGGTGCGGGAGGACACGTCATGAACACCATCAACGACACACGCAGCACACTCGACAAATATATGCCCTGGTTGTTGGCCCTGTTGGCGGCGTTCCTCGCCGGCAAGGCGCTGAAGCGCATGTTCTGGACCGCGTTCGCCATGTACTGGGTGTTCCACGCAAGCGGCATGCACCTTTTCTGACACGCGGCGGCTGCAACAAAGGATTGTGCAAGGGCTTCGCTGCGTTTATGTTCGCGGGCTTGGAACAGGAGCCGCGCGTGAAGCCCAGCACGAGACCCACCACTCTGGCCGAATGGCTGGATTACCAGCAACACGTCCATGCATTGGGCATAGACATGGGGTTGGATCGGGTGCGCGCCGTGTGGCAACGCATGGGCGCGCCGGCGATAGCGCAGCGGGTGATCACCGTCGGTGGCACCAACGGCAAAGGCTCCACGGCGGCATTTCTGGAAGCCATGCTCGCCGCAGCGGGCCAGCGCGTGGGCTGCTACACCTCGCCGCACCTGTTGCGCTACAACGAGCGAATTCGCATCGCCGGCATCGATGCCAACGACGCGATGCTGATCGAGAGCTTCGAGCGCATCGAGCTGGCGCGCGGCGACATCACCCTTACGTATTTCGAATTCGGCACGCTGGCCGCGCTCGATCTTTTCGCACGCGCCGACCTGGACGTGGCCGTGCTGGAAGTGGGATTGGGCGGCCGGCTGGATGCCGTCAACATCATCGATGCGAATGCGGTGATCATCACCACGGTGGATCTGGATCACGTCGAATGGCTGGGACCGGACCGCGACAGCATCGGGCGCGAAAAGGCTGGCATCGCACGCCGCGACCGTCCCGCCATCGTCGGCGAAACCGAACCGCCGCGGGGCTTGCTGGAGGCATTGGCCAAGCAGGGCGCGCATATCGAGCGGGCAGGGCACGACTTTTATGTGGAGCGCGAGGCGAGCCGCTGGCGCTGGCACCATCGCGACGGCACCGTGCTGAAGCTGCCGGCACCGGAATTGGCCGCGCCCGTGCAATACGCGAACGCCGCGGCGGCCATCGCTGCCCTGCATGCCGTGCAAGCGGTCAATCCGGTGGAACTGGAACGCATCGCGGCACTTGGCATGCACTTTCCGCGTGCGCCGGCGCGCTTGCAGTCACTAGGTGGCGATCCAGCGCTGATCGTCGACGTTGGCCACAATCCGCAGGCGGCACGTGCATTGGCCGCCTGGTTGGATGCGCAGCGCGGCGGCCGCGTGCATGCCGTCTATGGCGCGCTGGCGGATAAGGATGTCGGCGGTGTGATGACGGCGTTGGGCTCGCGCATTGCGCACTGGCATCTGGCAAGCCTGGACGAAGACACGCCGCGCGGACTTTCCGCGTCGGTGCTGGCCGGCGTGCTGCGCCAAGTGTTGCCGCGCGCGAATTTCGCCATGCATAACAATGTGCATCAGGCGCTCGCCGCTGCGCGTGCCGCTGCACGGCGCGGGGAGCGCATTCTTGCGTTCGGTTCGTTCTTCGTGGCGTCGGCGGTGCTGGCCGAAGCCGGCAACTGACGCGTCGCTGCGCCGCTAAACATTGAATCGTCACCCCGGCGAAAGCCGGGGCCCAGCGACTTTTAGCTTCTCAAAGATACTGAGCCCGGCTTGCCGGGGTGACGATGTTCAAGCAAGGTCGTTGGCATGCGCACCGATCGCCATCCGTTTGTCATGTAACCGAGCACGGGCAGGTATAATCCGCCGCGTCACGCACAAGCTGGTTGTCTGGAGTCCGTCTTGAACACACGCCTGTTGGGAGCTGCCGTACTCGTTGCGCTGGCCATCCTGTTCGTGCCGATGATGTTTTCGAGCAAGCCGCCCTCGACCGCCAGCACCGACCAATCGGTCAGCCTGGCCATTCCCCCCGCGCCCGATCGCGACCTGCAGACCAAGACGATGAGCCTGTCCGGCCCGGCTTCCGCAGGCAGCAGCATGCCGGCGCCGGCCAGCACGGCGGCGAACGTGGAAGGCATGACGCCGGTGAACACGACCGCCGCCAACGCGGCACCGCCAGCGCCGCAGCCGCAAGCCGCGCCGCAACCGTCGCAACCGTCGCAACCGGTGATTCCGGCGATACCACCGAAGACCGCTGCTGCGCCGAGTCGCCCGGCCGCGCCGGCTCCCGCGCCTGCTACCCCTGTCATTCCCGATACCCCGCCGGCCACCGCGGCGCGCGGCATTTATGCCGTCAACCTCAGCGCCTACAGCAGCAGCGAAGCGGCCAACCGGCTGACGCAGAAGGTGCGCGCCATGGGTTACCCGGTTCGCAACCAACCCATCCAGCGCGCCGGCAAGACGCTGACCCTGGTCAGCGCCGGCCCGTTCGAGACCCGTGCCCAGGCCGAGGCCGCCCGCCTCAAGATCACCCAGGCCATTCCCAGCGTGCCGGCCCGCCTGGAAAGCGGCGCCACCACTCCGCAGGGCGATGTGCCGGCACCACCGGCCGGTGCGCCGGTGCGTGCCGGCGCCTGGGCAGTACAGGTAGCGGCCATGGGCAGCCAGGCCGATGCGCTGGCCCTGCGCGACAAGTTGCGCGCCAACGGTTTCGACGGTTTCGTCGACAGCGTGAACGCCGGTGGCCGCCAGCTGTGGCGCGTGCGCGCCGGTCCGCAGACCCAGCGTAGCGACGCGGTGGCCCTGCGCGACCAGATCAAGGCCAAGCTGGGCCTCGACGGCAACGTGGTCAGCGCCAACTAAACTCACGCCCTCCGACCGGTAGCGATTTATTACATGAACGCGGTTGACCTCATCATCATCGCGGTATTGGTGCTGTCGGTCCTTGTAGGCTTGTGGCGCGGCCTCATATCCGAGGTGCTGGCGCTGGCGACGTGGATCGCGGCGTTCTGGGTGGCATGGACGTACGGCCCGGCGGTATCGGCGCACTTCGAGCACTCGGTCCAGACGCCGATTTTGCGTGTACTTATTGGTTACGGGTTGTGTTTCGTCGCCGTGCTGATTCTTGGCGCCCTGGTGCGGTTTGCCATACGCGCGCTGGTGGACAGCACGGGTTTGGGCGGCACGGATCGCCTGCTTGGAATGGTTTTTGGCTTTGCGCGCGGCGTGCTGCTGGTGACGCTGATCGTGTTCCTGGTCAACCAGACCGGTTTCGCGCGCGAGCCGATGTGGCAGCAATCGACCCTGCTGCCGCAGTTCAACAGCCTGGCGACGTGGCTGGAAAGCGACATGCCGCCGAACGTACGCCAGCACTTGCGTCCGGAAAATTTCCCGGCGCACCTGCCCAATGTGTTGCCGAAGGGATTCCCGGCGCACAGCTCCACTTCACCGGCTGCCGCTTCGAGCGCGGCCGGCACCACGCATCACACTAACGGGTAGCAACACCATGTGCGGACTCATCGGCATCGTCGGTACCACTGAAGTGGCATCGGCGCTTTATGACGGCCTTACCGTCCTGCAACATCGCGGACAGGATGCGGCCGGTATCGCCACCGTGGACGGTGCGCGCCTCAGGTTGCACAAGGACAACGGCTTGGTGCGCGACGTCTTCAACCAGTCCGCCATGAACCGGCTGCGCGGCCGCGTGGGCATCGGGCATTGCCGTTATCCCACGGCGGGTTCCGAGGGCGCCACCGAGGCGCAGCCGCTGTACGTGAATTCGCCCTACGGCATTGCCATCGTGCACAACGGCAACCTGGTGAACACCGAAACGCTGCGGCGCGAGATGTTCGAGGACGACCGCCGCCACATCAATACCGATTCCGATTCCGAAGTGCTGCTCAACGTGTTGGCGCACGAGCTGCAGATCCAGGATCGGATGGCATTGACGCCGGATCACATTTTCAAAGCGGTAGCCGGCGTGCACGCGCGTGCGCGCGGCGGCTATGCCTGTCTGGCGTTGTTGCTGGGCTACGGCTTGCTGGCATTCCGCGATCCGAACGGCATCCGCCCGCTGGTGCTGGGCGAACGCATCACCTCGGAAGGCCGCGAATACGCGCTCGCTTCCGAATCGGTGGCGCTGGACATTCTCGGCTTCAAGCGCCTGCGCGACGTGGCGCCGGGCGAAGCGGTGTTCGTCACCAACGACGGCCAGCTGCACACCCGCCTGTGCGCCGAAGGCGCGGTGCACGCGCCGTGCATTTTCGAATACGTGTACCTGGCACGTCCCGATTCGATGATCGAGAACGTGTCCGTGTACAAGGCGCGCCTGCGCATGGGCCAGAAGCTGGCGGAGAAAATCCTGCGCGAGCGGCCCGACCATGGCATCGATGCAGTGATCCCGATTCCTGACACCGCACGCACGGCAGCCAGTTCGCTCGCCGAAATGCTCGGCGTGCCGTTCCGCGAAGGCTTCGTCAAGAACCGCTACATCGGCCGCACCTTCATCATGCCGGGGCAGGGCGAGCGCG